>CANOPV010000025.1 GCA_947568605.1 uncultured Clostridium sp. | reverse complement strand
CAGCATCAGTGGGAAGACGCGAAATGGGAAAAAATATATACTTGCCGAAGCAAAGTGTAGCGATTGGAGCCAAAAGCATATTTTTAAATATTTTAACGAAGAATTGCTTGCTTAATTAATTATTTTTTAATATTCCTTCGAAAAACGGACGCCCAAAGGGCGCCCCTACATCACTCTACTATTTTAGTTTCATTGATAATAGTTTAGAAATTCCGTTTTCTTCCATTGTTACCCCATATACTGTATCTGCTACTTCCATTGTTCCTTTTCTGTGTGTTATTACTAAGAATTGTGTGTCTTTTATGAATTTTTTTAAGTAATCTGCATATCTATAAACATTTACATCATCAAGTGCTGCTTCAATTTCGTCTAATACACAAAATGGTGATGGGTTTATTTTTAGTATTGCAAATAGTAAGGCTATTGCTGTAAATGCTTTTTCTCCACCTGATAGTAATGTCATATTTTGCAATTTTTTTCCTGGTGGTTGAACGTGTATATCTATTCCACATTCTAGTATATTTGCTTCATCTGATAGCATTAATTCTGCTTTTCCTCCACCAAATAGTTCTTTAAATACTTCTCCAAAATTGTTATTAATTATTTTAAATTGCTCACTAAATTGGCTTTTCATTATGTCTGTCATTTCACTAATAATTTTTCTTAATTTTGTCATTGAATTTTCTAAATCTAATCTTTGCTCACACATAAAGTCGTATCTTTGACTTACTTTTTTGTATTCTTCTATTGAATCTACATTTACACTACCTAAATCTCTTATTTGATTTCTTAGTGTATTTACTTGTTTTGCTGTTTCTTGAACATTTTTAGGTCTTGTGTATTTTTCTTCTGCATTGTTCGGTGTGATTTCATATTCTTCCCATAAATTATTAATGACTTGTTCTAAGTCTTGCTCTAATTTAGTTTTCTTTACATCTATTTTTACGATTTGTTCTTTTAAATCTTCTATTATATTAAATTGATTTTGAATGTCATTTTCTATATTATTTAACTTATCGTTTTTTCTTACTCTTTCTTCTCTTAAATTGTCTATATCTTGACCACTTGCTTTCTCTTCATTTTCAAGTTTCGTAATTTGTTCTTTATATTCTATTATTGATTTTTCTAATTTCTCGTTTTCTTCTACAATATTTTGTTTTTGTATATTTTTATTTTCTATACTTTTTAAATTATTAGAAATATCTTGTTCTATTCTTTGTAATATTTCTTCTAATGAATTTTCACTTTCATTAAAAGAAGATACTGAAATTTTTAAATTAGTTACATCAAAGTTTAAGTCATCTATATATTTTTGATTATCTTTATTTAATGTAACATATTGCTCGATTTCTTTATTTTCCTCTTCTATTTTGGTTGTTAATTCTTCTATTTTATTTACTTTTTCTGATTTACTATTTGAAATTTCAGTTTTTTGTAATTCAATATTTCCTAATTCTTCTCTTAATTTTGATAATCTTTGTTCTAATCTATTAATGTTTTCTTCGACTGCTAATAGTTTTTGTTTGTCTGTTGCATAAATAATGTCTATATCTTGTAATTCTTTTTCTAAACTTGCTACTTCTTCAAATACATTTTCTTTTGCTTTTTCATATTCTTCTTTTTTTGCTGTTATTTCTTCTATTTTTTTATTTAAAGTTTTTAATTCTTTTTCAAGATTTTTTATTTGGGTTGTTCTTCCTAAAATATTTACTGTTTTTGTTGCGACTGACCCACCTGATATTGCACCTGATGGGTTTATTACATCACCTTTTAATGTTACTATTTTGAAACTATAATTATTTTGTTTTGCTAGGTTAATTGCATTTTGCATATCATCAACAATTACGGTTCTTCCTAATAAATTTAAAATAATTTGCTCATATTTTTTATCTGTTTTTACTAAGTCTGAGGCAATTCCTATAACTCCATTAATGTTTTTTTGATTTATTTTTTCAATTTTTTTTCCTTTAACAGATGAAATGGGTAAAAATGATGCTCTTCCTAAATTGTTATTTCTTAAATATTCTACTAATTTTTTTGCGTCTTGTTCATTTTGGGTTACAATATTTTGTAATACTGCTCCTAATGTGAATTCTATTGCTGTTTCATATTCTTTTTGTACTGATATTAAGTTACTTAAAACGCCACAAACTCCTGATTTTAAAGAGTTATCTTTATCACAAGCAAGTAAAATAGATTTTACACTTTTTGCGTATCCTTCTTTTTCTTTTTCTGTTTCTACTAAAAATTTATATCTAGATTCTTTTATTCTGTATTCTGATAACATTCTATTAATGCTGTCTTCATATTCTTTAATTTTTGTAGTTGCTTCTTCTTTTTTATTTGATATTTCTTCTATTGATTTTTGAGCTTTGTTTCTTTTGGCTTCAATTTCATAGAAACCTGTTGATAGTTCTTGTTTTGATAATCTAGTTTTGTCTAAGTCTGATATGTTTAATTGTATTTCAGATTTTAATGTTTTTTCTCTTTTTTCTAAGTTTTCATAGTTTGCATCTAATGTTGAAATTTCATTTCCTATTTCATATTTTTCGTCTATACTTGTTTCTACAAATTTTTTCTTTTCTTCTATTTCTAATTCTTTTGATGATAGTTTTTTTGTTAATTCTTCTAATTCTTTTTCTTTTTCGTCTAATTCTTTTTGAAATTTTTCTTTATTAGTAAATAAATTATTCTTTTTATCTGTTTTTAGATTTTTTTCTTCTTCTAATTCTGTATTTCTTTTAGTTATTTCTTCTATTTCAATATCAAATCTGTTATAATTTTCTTTGTTATTTGTTATTCTCTCCTTTGATATATTTATTTCTGAATTTATTTTTTCTTTTGCTTTTTGGTTTTCAAAACTTAAATTTTGCTTTTCTTCTATTTTTGATGTTATTTCGTCTAATTCTTTTTTTAATTCGTCTTTTAAGTTATTTAAATTAGTCATTTTTTCTGTTTCGTCTTCATTTTGACTTTTTAATATGTCTTCATCTTTAATTATTTGTTCTAATTTTTGTTTATAGTTTTCAATATCATATAAAAATAGCCCTACTTCTATGTTTTTTAATTCTTCTTTTAGTTTTAAAAATGTTCGTGCTTTTTCTGATTGTGCTTTTAATGGCTCTAAGTTTACTTCAATTTCAGATAAAATATCATTTATTCTTAATAGATTTAATTTTGTTTGTTCTAGTTTTTTTTCTGTTTCTGCTTTTCTTACTCTATATTTTACAATTCCTGCTGCTTCTTCAAATATACGTCTTCTGTCTTCTGATTTATTACTTAGTATTTCATCTATTTTTCCTTGACCTATTATTGAATATCCATCTTTTCCTATTCCTGTATCCATAAATAATTCTAATACATCTTTTAGTCTACAAGGGGCTTTGTTTATGAAATATCCAGATTCTCCACTTCTATATATTTTTCTTGTTACTGTAACTTCTGTGTATTCAACAGGCAATTTTCCGTCTGTGTTATCAAATACAAGGGATGCTTCTGCAAAGCCTAATGATTTTCTGTTTTGTGTTCCAGCAAAGATTATATCTTCTGATTTTGAGCCTCTTAATGATTTCATACTTTGTTCTCCTAAGACCCATCTTATTGCATCTGATATATTGCTTTTCCCTGAACCATTTGGCCCTATAACTGATGTTATTCCTGGTTTGAATTCTAATATTGTTTTATCTGCAAAGGATTTGAATCCTTGTAATTCTAATCTTTTTAAATACATTTTGACCACCTTCATATTTTTTAACTATTATATAATATATTAAAATAATAAAAAAAACAAGATTTTAGTCGAAAAAACTTTTTGCCAAAAATACTTGACATTTTTGTCAATATGTAATAATATAATAGTACCTATGTATATTTCCATAGACTCACCATAAATTAATAAATCACAAGTATAATTTATGTGAGTCAAAACAAAATAGCGTAATTAGTTAATATTTACTAATTATGCTATTTTATTTTCTGCTTCGCTTTCTTCGGCTTAAAATTATTTTTAATAAGACTTTTTTAAATAGTCTAACACAACCTATTTTTTATAGCATTTTTTTTAAAATTAGGTCTTCCAGGCTCACGGGTATTCCCCGCCTCCACGGCTGTCAGACCGTAATTTTGAAAAAAATCTATAAAAAGGTTGTGAAATAAATTACATTAAAAATTTTATTTAAAATAATTTTCGCCTCACTCTACGCTTTAATTATGAAAAAAGTAGTAACTAGAATAAGACAGATATCTGTCTTATTCTATAATTAGCATTTTTTTGTTGCAATTTTTTTGTATTAGTGTTATTATTAAAACAAAGTGGCTTTGCCACGCAGACGTGCAATTTCAAAATACAATTCGAGTTAAAGGATTATTTTTTTAATGAAATTATGCGACAAGTTTGCATAGCAAATTGGAGCCAATGAATTAAAAAAATAATTTTAACGAAGAATTGCAGTAGAATAAAATAATGCAAAAGAAGGGATTTTAATGAGAAAAGAAGAGTTTGATTTTTATAGCCCTACGGCTTTGAAATCATATAATTTAGATAAAACAATGCGTTATCAGTTAAATATGTTAGATACATTAGATGTTTTTACTAGAAAGCATTGTGAAAATGTTGCAAATCTTACTTGCAGAATTTGTGAGTATCTAAGATGTAGCCAAAAATTTACTATTTATGCCACTACTTGTGCTTATCTTCACGATATTGGAAAACTTTTTATTCCTCCTGTTATTCTACAAAAGCCTGGTGCTCTTACAGATGAGGAATATAATATAATGAAAACTCATACTACTATTGGTTATAATATTTGTATGAAAGATTTAAAATTGCGTCCTTATGCTGATGGTGCATTATATCATCACGAGGGGCTTGATGGTTCTGGTTATCCTAATGGTGCTAAGAAAAAAGATATTCCTTATGTTGCACAAATAATAAGGGTTGCAGATGAATATGATGCTATTGTTAGCAAAAGACAATATAAAACTCATATTAGCATATCTGAGACTTTGAAAATTCTTATTAAAGATTCTAATCCCTCAGAAAATTCTTCTTATATTCGCCCTATTGCATTAGATCATTTATCAAAAGATTTTAAATTTGGTAAGATTGATAAAAGGGCTTTAAAGGCATTATTTAAGGTTGTTATAGACGACACTAATTATGAAATTACTTGTGTTTTAGAATATGTTGATTATTTAAAGGAACAAATTAAGCGTTTAGAGGAAATTGATAATTACAATTTAAAGCGTGAAAAGGCTAAAAAGGATAAGGATAAAAGTTATTATTTAGAGGGTATGAGAATGCTTTTTGCTCAGGGTGAGAATTTTGAGAATTATAAAAATGTTCTTGAAGAGTATAAAGATGCTTTTGTTACTAGAAAAGATATAATTGATAAACTTTATAATGAGATTAAAATAATAAAGAAGTTAAGAGTTTAGAAAATAAAACAATCAGTCAGTTTCACTGACTGATTGTTTTATTTTCTAAACTCTTTTGACTTTTATAAGCCGAAACTTACGCCTAAGGCACTATTGATTTTGTCAATTATCTGCCCATCGTCTATATGACCTATTTTTTCTTTTAATCTACTTTTATCTATTGTTCTTATTTGTTCTGCTAATACTACGGAATCTGACTTTAATCCGCAATCTTGTGAACCTATTTCTATATGTGTAGGTAATTTATTTTTTCCTGTTTGTGATGTGATTGCTGCTGCTATTACTGTTGGACTATATTTATTTCCCATATCATTTTGTATTATTAATACTGGTCTTACTCCGCCTTGCTCTGAACCAATAACTGGACTTAAATCAGCATAAAACATATCTCCTCTTTTAATTAACATTTTATTCACTCCTGATATTACAATATTTTTTACTTTTTAATATGCTTGATATATTTTAAATTTAGTTTTGAGATAATGTTTTATTTTTTAGAACCCCCAGCCATCTTCGATGACTGCCCCCTTAATAAAGTGGCTAAGATTAAGCCGTTTATTCGAAGAACGGGCGATTAAATCGCCCTACACATTTTTTACAACCTTGCCTCCCTTATTTAATGTAGGTGGCTTGATATGCCAGAGGGTTCTTGATTAATTCAAATACCTAACTTTCTACTATTATATAAGAAAGCCAAAATTTCTTCTTTACTTGTACTATTAAAACTTATCTCATTATATTCTATGTAAACTGTTATATTTTTGTTCTTGTCTGATATTTCCATTTTGGTTGGTATTGCTGTGTTTTTGTCTATATATAGTTTTTGAAAAATTGTATAATTATTATTATTTTGATTTTTTAGTGTCATTATTATTTCATTATCTTTTTGTTCATATTCTTGATTTTCTGAATTTTTATAATTTTGTAAAAATGTATATAAATCTAATGTATTGTCTGAAATGTATTGATAGTCTTCGTATATATGTGATAGGTTTAGTTTTGTGTTTTCTATTTTTAGGTTTTTACCATCGTATATTGTTTGTAGACCTTTTATATTTTCTGGCTCTATTACTTCTTGTTTATATACATTTTCTTTATTATATTGTTGTTTTAAAATATATTTGTTTGTGTTTTTGTTGCTGTTTACTGTTACTGTGATGCTTGCTTGATATGAACTAATATTTAAAATATATTCTTTTATATTTGATTTATCTATATTATTTACTGTTTTTGATTTTTTATAAGTGTTTAAATAAAAAAATGTTAATATTGATAAAATTAATATTATACTAATTATTATTAAAAGATTTTTTTTGTTTTTCATAAGACCTCCAAAAAAAGAATAGATATTACATATCTATTCTTTTTTTTTAATAATATTCTATTTAATCTCATTATAAAAACTAAACTTTCTTCGGTAAGTATAATTCTTTTTCATTTCGTGTCTTCCCACTGATGCTGTAACAATACTATCGTATCTAACAGCATTCAGCGGTCCCCACGGAGACACTCAGCCCAAAAAAGAATTGTATCTTCCCTCACGTTTAGTTTTTATTAATTAAATTGTATATTACAATTGTTTTCCGCATTCTGGGCAAAATTTTGAGTTTAAATCTACTTCTTTTCCGCAATTTGTGCAAAATCTTTTTTCTGGTTTCTTTTCTCCACATTCTGAACAGAATTTTCCTGTAACTTTATTTTTACAGTTTGGGCATTCCCAGTCATTTGAATTTTCTTGAATATTGTTTGCTACTGTTGTATTTGGTTGTGAGTTTTGTTGTTGATTATTTTGCCAAGGTGCTTGTGATACTCCTCCCATCATTCCGTTTGTTGCCATATTCATCATTCCAATTCCCATAAATCCATTTATTGAACCACTTTTGTTACTTGCTGCATTTTGTACTGCATTCGCATAAGCATCTACAAGTTTTCCTTGTTGTATACTTGCATTTGATAGGTCTGCACTTGTTTCATATTCGTTTATTTTCTTTTCAGATTCTTCATCTAATGAAACTGATTCTACTGCAAATACTACTATTGATAGTCCTCTTCTTCTTATTGGTGCATCAAATACTTTTTCATCCATCATTACTTTTATTTCGTCTGTTTGACTTGGTAATTCTAATGCTGGAATTTTATGTTTTGTGTCTCCTAATTCGTTTAATACATTTGAAAATGTTGCTATTACTTCTGATCTTACTTGTTCTATTAGATTACCTTTTCTATATACGTCTACTGTTCCTGCAATTTCTTGCATAAATGCTGCTGGATCTACCATTTTAAATGTGTATGTTCCAAAACATTTTACTTTTACACTTAATGGTAAATAGTCATTTGTTCTTGGGTTTTGTATTGGATGTGCCCAATCTTGATATAATACTGGTTGTGGTGTTCCAAATGGATTTTTTATGATTTCTTTTAAGTTAAAGAAGAATACTGCTTGTTGTTTTGCTGTTGCTCCATTGTATGTAAATCTTTGCCACATCTCTTTAAATACTGCTCCAAATTGTCCTGCGAAAAATGATGGTGTTCCTGAATCTTCAAATGTATAAAATCCTTCTTCTGCTGTCCCATCTATTATCTTTCCGTTATCGTATATTACTGCACATTGGTCTGGTGCTACTATTATTGTACTTCCATTTGATATTACTCCACTTTTTGTTGTTTTTTTCATCATTAATATATCGTTCCCCATATCTTCACATCTTATTGCTTCTTTCCATTGGTCTGATAGGGTGCTTCCTATTGCACTTCCGGCTGCTTTTATTAATCCCATAATATAACCTCCTAAATTATCTTTTTATTATAGTTATTTTATAATTTATATTGTCTTTTGTCAACACAAAAAAATTTAAAATTACCCTATTTGGAACTAATTTTCGTTACTGTTTAGAATAAACAATATTTAAAGCGAAGCGTGAGGCGAAAATTATCTTTTTTAGCATTTTATTTAATGAAATTCGAGCTAAAATTGCTTTTGCGTGCGACAACTTCGCGAAGCAAAGCGTAGCGATTGGAGCCAAAAGCATATTTTTAAATATTTTAGCGAAGAATTGAATACTTAATCTAATTAAAAAAATAATTTTAAGCCGAAGAAAGAGAAGCAGAATAACTAATTAGTATAAATAATAACTAATTTTCAATAAAATTGAAATAATCTTCTAAACATTTTAATAATTCATCTTTATTGTTTATTGTATTTACTTTTTGCCTTATTTGACTAGAATCTTTTAGATTTTTTGTATACCAGGCTATATGTTTTCTCATTTCTTTTATTCCGACAGTTTCTCCTTTTTGTTTTACTTCTAATTCTATATGTTGTTTTATGATTTCAAATTTTTCTTTTGATGTTGGAGGATTTATTAATGTTCCATTTTTTAGATATTCTAATATATTTTTAAAAATCCAGGGATTTCCTAATGCTCCTCTTCCTATCATTATTCCGTCTACATTAGTTTCTTCAAACATCTTCTTTGCTTGTTCTACATTTGTTATATCTCCATTTCCTATTACTGGTATGTTTACATTTTCTTTTACTTTTTTTATAATTTCTAAATTGCATTTTCCTGTAAAGAATTCTTGTCTTGTTCTTCCGTGTATAGTTATTGCACTTGCACCAGCCTTTTCTATTATTTTTGCTGCATCGATTGCTACAATATGTTCATTATCCCAGCCCATTCTTATTTTTACTGTTACTGGTATTTTTGATAGCTTTACTACTTCTGTAACTATTTTTTCTATTAGTTCTAAATCTAATAATAGTTTGCTTCCATCACCATTTTTTACTACTTTTGGTGCAGGACATCCCATATTTATATCTAATATGTCTGCAAATGTATTTACATATCTTGTAGCAGTTTTCATTGATTCTATATCACTTCCAAAAATTTGTGCTGATATTGGTCTTTTTTCTTTCGTAATATCTAATATTTGTTTTGTTTTTTCATCTCCATAGTATATTGCTTTTGCACTTGCCATTTCTGTACATACAAGTCCTACTCCAAATTTTTTACATATTATTCTAAATGGCAGGTCTGTTATACCTGCCATTGGTGCTAATATTATGTTATTTTCTAATTCTACATTTCCTATTTTTAGTT
>CANOPV010000024.1 GCA_947568605.1 uncultured Clostridium sp. | reverse complement strand
ATTTAATAGGGTTAACTCTTTTAAATCTACTACGTTTTTGAAGTAATATTTCGTCATTTTCATTAATAATAACTACTCCGACTACTGATATATAATGTCCATTAGGTATATTATTAAGATTTCGAACCTCTATATGTGTTAAAACTTTACCTGTTTTATTTCCGTTTATATCAACTAATTCGTGTTTTTCCATTAATTATTCTCCTTTTTATTTTAAAATCTTTTTATAATTCTACTTAATTTATAACACAAAATTGATATAAATACAATTAAATTATTTATAAAATATTAACTTTTATTGTATCTACTTTATACTTTAAAATTAAACAAATTAATAGTGAAGAGTGAAAAGTACAAACTCGTCTCTAAATTTCTTCTTCGACTTTACTCTATACCATTTTTCACTCTTCACTTTTAACTCTTAACTCTTGCCGAAGGCAAGTTTTACTGGCTGGGCTGGCTAGATTCGAACTAGCGAATGCCAGAGTCAAAGTCTGGTGCCTTACCACTTGGCTACAGCCCAATATTTTTATGGGGTGGAGAGTGGGATTCGAACCCACGGTCTTCAGTGCCACAAACTGACGCGTTAACCAACTACGCTATATCCACCATAGCGAAGTTTTTTAAAACTTCGACTTATATATTTTACATCATTTTATATTATTTTGTCAAGACTTCTTTTAATTTTTTTATTAAATTTAGTTACAATTCAAGACTACTAAATATTTAAAGCGAAGCGTGAGGCGAAAATTATCTTTTTTAGCATTTTAACGACGCGCAGTTTGGGAGGCGAAGCCGACCAGTAAGGCGTTTAAAATGCTAAAAAATAATTTTAAGCCGAAGAAAGCCTAGCAAAATAATCAATTAGTCTGAAATGTAACTAAATTTCTCTTGCAAGTACTATTGTTCTTATTGAATCATCGTTATCTGTACAAGTAGATAATGTTATTTCTCTTAAACCATTGGTATCTCTTTCCCAAAAAGATGTGTCATCAGGTGAAGCAGAAAATATTTGATATACTTCATAAGTTATTTGCATTCCATTGCAATCTGTAACTATTATTTTATCTCCACTTGATAATTTTTTCAAATTAGAAAAAATGGTTCCATTTCTATTATTATGACCAATTATAACAAAGTTACCTACTTCATTTATATCTCCATATAATAAAACTGTTGACTTTTTTAATGATTTTGTAGATAATTCTTTTAATATTGGTAATTTAACTTTAATTTTTGGTATTTCTATTGTTCCTAACATAGTAAAACCTTGATATTGAGTTTGTACTACATTATTACTATTATTTTTATTAGGTTTAGTATTCATATTGCTATTACTAGTATTATTTTCATTTGATGTTACATCATTACCATTATTTCCTTGAATATTATTATATATACTATTAATTTCATTTATATTACTAATTATATTATTATTGTTAGATAAATTTTTGTTTTTAATAAATTGTTCTTGAAAAGCATCAACTGCCTCTTCTGCATCTTTATTTGAAGAATATTTTCTATATATATCATATCCAAAATATCCTAATAATATAACGATTGCTATTATTGATATTATTAATAATACTGTTAAAAAATTTCCATATCTATCTTTAAACATATTATCACCTTTTTCTTTTTATTAATATGTACTGATAAATACTTAATTTTCTTTTGCAAGTACTATTGTTCTTTTTGAACTGTCATCAGTACAAGTAGATAATGTTATTTCTCTTGCACCATTAGTATTTCTCTCGTAAAAAGATGTATCTTCTGGCTCTGCTTCAAATATACTATATATTGTATAAGTTACTTTTTTACCTGTATAATCTGTAATTGTTATTTTATCTCCGTTTGATAATTTATGTAGATTTGAGAAAAATGTACCATTTCTATAATTATGACCTATAACTACTGAATTTCCTATTCTATTTAATTGACCATATAATAGGCAAACTGCTGTATCTAATGCTTTTGTTGAATGTTTTTCTAATACAAAATATTTTAAATTTATTTTTGAAATTTCTATTGTTCCAGCAACAGTAAAGCCTTGATATTTTTGTTTTACAGTGGTTGTACCACCATTATTTGTGCTATTATTTCCTACTTCATTCAGTGTTGGATTTACTGGCTCAATAGGTATAATATTTCCATCATTGTTTGTATCATTTGTAGAATTATCTTTATTTGGTATTTTATTTACCAATCCACCTTGAAATTCATCAACTGCATCTCCTATATTTTTATTAGTATAATATTTTCTATAAATATCATATCCAAAGTATCCTATTAATATAATTATTGCTATTATTGCTATTACTAATAATATTGTTAAAATATTACTATATTTACTATTAAACATATTCATCATCCTTTCTCACTTTTGTACATACCTATTTATATTATAACATACTTTTATTTAATTTTGTAGTATTTTGTCATAAAAATTATTATTTTTCTAGAATTGCTTTAATTCTTCTTACTCCTGCTGATGACGCTTCTTCTTTTTTTATTTTAAATTTTCCTAATTGTTTTGTATTAGATTCGTGAGGTCCTCCACATATTTCTTTACTAAAATCTCCTATTGTATATACTTTTACTAGTTCTCCATATTTATTTTCAAATAAACCTATTGCACCTGATTTTTTTGCTTCATCTATGCTCATTTCTTCACATATAACATCTAAACTTCTTTGAATTTGTTCATTAACAATTTTTTCTACTTGTTCTAACTCTTCTTTTGTTACTTTTTGTGGATGAGTAAAATCAAATCTCATTCTTTCGTTAGTTATGTTTGAGCCTGCTTGTTTTACGTGGTCTCCTAATACTATTTTTAATGCTTTATGTAATAAATGTGTTGCTGTGTGATAACTAATTGTGATTTCATTTTGGTCTGCTAATCCACCTTTAAATTTTTGTTCTGAACCTAATCTTGATTTTTCTTGATGTTTTTTAAATAATTCATCAATTTCTTCTAAATTAACTTTAAATCCTTTTTCTTCTGCCAATTCTTTCGTATCCTCTGGTGGAAATCCATAAGTTTCATATAATCTAAACACTGTTTTTCCATCTATTATACTTTTATTTTCATTTTTTGCTTTTAATATTTCTTTTTCAAATTCTTTTTCTCCATTAGTTAAAGTTTTTATAAATTTGTCTTTTTCTTCTAAAATTACATTTTTAATTATATCTTTCTTTTCTAATAATTCAGGATACATTTCTTTTAATACTTCAATATTTAACTCTATTAATTCAGAAATCTTGTCTAAACTTATTCCTAATTTCTTTAAATGTCTTGTCATTCTTCTTATTAATCTTCTTAAAATATATCCTCTATCAATATTACTTGGTATTCCACCATCGGCAATAATCATTATACTTGCTCTTAAATGCTCTGCTACAATTCTTCTACTATTTATATTATCATTTATTGCTAGTTCTTGTAATTTTTCCATTATATGTAAAAATATTTCAGTATCATAAGGCGTTTCTTTTCCTTGTAATAACATATTTATTCTTTCTAGTCCTAATCCTGTATCTACATTTTTTTGTTTTAATTTTGAATATGCTCCATCTTTTGATTTATAGTATTCCATAAACACATTATTCCATATTTCAACATATTTTCCGCAATCACAAGATGGATTACAATTTTCACTACAAGCAGGTTTTCCTGTATCATAAAACATTTCTGTATCTGGTCCGCAAGGTCCTTCTTCTCCTGCTATCCACCAATTATCGTCTTTTCCAAAATAATAAATTTTATCTTCTGGCATTCCTGCTTCTTTCCAATACTTTGCACTTTCTTCATCACGTGGAGCATCTTCATCTCCTGCAAAAACTGTAACAGATAACTTTTCGACTGGAATATTTAGTTCTTTTGTTAAAAATTCAAAACTCATTTTTATTGATTCTTCTTTGAAATAATCTCCCAAAGACCAATTTCCTAACATTTCAAAATATGTTAAATGTCTATTATCTCCAACTTCATCAATATCAACTGTTCTTAAACATTTTTGATAATCTGTAAGTCGTGTTCCTTGTGGGTGTTTTTCTCCTAATAAATATGGTACTAATGGGTGCATTCCTGCTGTGGTAAATAATACAGATGGGTCATTTTCTGGTATTAATGGTGCACTTGGAATTACAGTATGTCCTTTACTTTTAAAATAATTTAAATATTTATTTCTAATATCTATTGCTCTCATTTTTATCCTTCCTTATTTTTTAACAATTATAGGTACATTTCAGACTACTAAATATTTAAAGCGAAGCGTGAGGCGAAAATTATTTTTACTATTTTATTTAAACTGAAATTCGAGTTAAAAAGTATTTAAAGATTGCTTTTATGCGACACGTTCGCGAAGCGATGGAGCAAAAGCATATTTTTAAATATTTTTAACGAAGAATTGAATGTTTAATTTAAATAAAAAAATAATTTTAATCCGAAGAAAGCGGAGCAAAATAATTAATTAATCTGAACAGTAACAATTATAGTATAAAATTTATAAAAAATCAACTAATAACTTGATTTTAGTTAAAAAATCGTATATAATGTGTATATTACAAATCTTTTGTAAATTCATTCCTAAATTACTAAAAAGGAGAAATGCTACTATGGATATTATGGATGAAACCTTGCTTGAAGATTTTCAGGTTAGTTTTAAAAAACTAACAACTGTAACACAAGGAGAAATTGAAAAATACTCCAAAAAAACAAGTACAATACAAATTTTAATGCGTATCATTTTTGTTTTATGCAATCTTATTCTTTATATTTTTAGTCCTATTATTATTATACCAAGTCATTTAATAGGACTAATCTTTCCAAAGGGTACTTTTCCTTTGTTAGATGATGTTATACCCTTATATGAAGAAATAAGACAGTGTAAATCTTCAAGCAATAAAAAATCACCTTAATTGGTGATTTTTTATTGCCTATTTTTTTTACACTCATATTCAATTATAGTTCTTATTATTTGATAAGTTTTTTCTAAATCATCATTTTTAATAACATAATCATACATATCAATTTTTGATTCTTCGTAATCAAATCTATCTAATCTTAATTGTACTTCCTGAGAATCTGGCTTGTCTACTCTATGCTCTAATCTTCTTTTTAATTCTTCTTTTTCTACTCGTAAAAAAATAGTTACAACCTTTATTTCATCTTTTAAAATTTTTACTAAATTTTCTGTTCCATTAACTTCTATATCTTTTACTATAACTTTACCACTATTAATTTTTTCATTTAACAGTTTTTTTGATGTTCCATAATAATGATTATGATGAATATTATATTCGTATAACTCTCCATCATTAATCATTCTTTCAAATTCTTCTTTTGAAACAAAGTTATATGTCTTTCCTGGTACATCACCTGGCCTTTGTGGTCTATCTGTAAAAGATGGTAAAGTATCTACAACACTAAGTCTTTTTATTAATTCTTTTTTTATTGTATCTTTACCTGCTCCTGCAACACCAGATAATATAACTAACATATTTTCACCACTCCTTCTGCAATTTCAAGTGCTGCAAGAGTTACTGGTGATTGCTCATTTGATTTTACAAGTACTATATCTCCTTTTGAAATTTGTCTTGCTCTTTTTGATGTAGCAACGACTAATGCAAATCTATTATCTGCTTTTGTTAATAAATCTGTTACGCTTGGTTTTACCATCATAATAAATCTTCTCCTTTTTATTTAATATTTATATTTCTTTAATATTATCTGAATTTAATCTTGATGCAATAGTTTCTGTTTGTATTGCTGATAAAACTATATGACCTGAATCCATAAAAATAACCGCTCTTGTTTTTCTTCCATAAGTTGCATCAATCGCTGTTTTTTGGTCTTTTGCCTCTTGAATTATTCTTTTTATTGGTGCTGATTCTGGGCTAACAATTGATATTATTCTATTTGCAGTTACCATATTTCCAAATCCTATATTAATTAATTGCATAATTAATCTCATTCCTTCCTAATGCACAATCTAGTTTGAAAAAGAATTAGTATATGCTCATCAAAATTTAGTAAAAAACCAGAGGTGTACTTTTATACATCGAGGATTTTTTATCTAAATTTTAACGAAGCAAGATGCTATTATTTTTCAAACTTTTTTCCTTTATTATTGAATTTATATATATTTTACCAAATTTTTAATAATTTATATTATTTTTTTATAATTTCTTTAATATCATCTTTTGATTTTAAATATTGTTTTTTCATTTTAAATAATATTATAATTGATTTTATTGTAAAATACATTATATTTACAATAGATATTAAAATAATTATAAAAGTAAATGTTCTATTAATAAATATTGAATACATATATATAGAAAATAAAGTTATTATTGCCAATACTAATACTTCAATTCCGTGAATACACATATTTCCATCATCTTTTTTATAACTATACTCAAAAATAATTATAGAAACAATAAGTAATCCCATAGAAAATACTTTTAAATCTGTTAAATATATTGATGTTTCTATGTTTTGTGAGCCTAGATATAAAAGATAAAAATATATTACAAATACAATTGCAATTGATAAATTTTCAAATATTTTTCTTTTAATGTTTTTCGTATCTTCAATACTAATCTTTTTTTTATCTTTTATAATTTCTTCCATTTTTTGTATGTTTTGTTGCTTTTCTTTTTCTTTTC
Organism: uncultured Clostridium sp.; assembly: GCA_947568605.1. Taxonomy (GTDB): domain Bacteria; phylum Bacillota; class Clostridia; order TANB77; family CAG-508; genus CANRES01. Next base: position 2,975 of record CANOPV010000024.1, on the reverse strand, counting down.
TCTTTTCGTTTTTCATAAATAATACCTTTCTAATTCATACATTATTATACTTGAAATTACAATAGGTGCTGTTTCTGTTCTTAGTATTCTTTTTCCTAATGTTATAATTGGTATATTCCATTGTTTAAATTTTTTAATTTCTTCTTTACTTATTCCGTCCTTCTGGACCTATAATTATTGCTATTTTATTTTTTTCGTTATTATTTATTTTTTTTAATTCATTTTTTATTGTATTTTGATTTTCATTTTCATAAGCTACTAGTATAATATCATAATCTTTTATTATATTAGATATTTCATTAAAATCTAATATATTTTTAACTTTTGGTATAATATTTCTTTCACTTTGCATTGCAGCAGACTTTGCAATTTTTTGCCACCTTGCTAACTTATTTTCTTTTATTTTTTCATTATCTATTTTTACAACACATCTTTCCATTTTAACAGGAGTAAATTCAGATACACCAATTTCTGTACATTTTTCTATTATCCATTCCATTTTATCTCCCTTTGGAATACCTTGTAGAATATTTATATATATATTAGATTCAGTATCATCTTCTATTTCTTCAATTATACTGCAAATTATATTATCTTTTAAAATGCTATCTATGTTGCATATATAGTTTTTTTTCGTGTCTATATCACATATCTTTATTTTTTCATTAATTTTTAATCTTAGTACATTCTTTATATGATTAAAGTCTTCTCCAATGATATTTATTTTATCTTGATTAATTTGTGTATTTTTAATAAAAAATTTTGACATATTATTTCCTATATAATTAAAATTTAACCCGTGTATTATGCACGGGCTATTATTTTATGCTCTTGGATGAGCTTTTTTGTATACATTTTTTAAAGTTTCATTTTGAAATTGCATATATACTTGTGTTGATGATATATCTGAATGTCCTAACATTGTTTGTATTGCTTTTAAATCTGCCCCATTTTGTAATAAATGTGTTGCAAATGAATGTCTTAATATATGTGGTGTTATTTCTTTTGAAATATGTGCTTGTTCTTTATAATATTTAACTATTTTCCAAAATCCTTGTCTTGTTAATCTTCTACCATTTGTATTAACAAATAATGATTTTTCAGAATCATTTTTTATAATTATTGGTCTTGAATTTTCTATGTAATCTTTTAATGCTTTTAATGATAATGAACCTAATGGAATATTTCTTGCTTTATCACCAGTTCTACAAGTTACAAATCCTTCTTCTAAATTAACATCATCTATATTTAATGATATAATTTCTGTAACTTTCATACCAGTTGCATAAGCAAATTCTAACATTGCTTTATCACGTGTACCTTTTAAGTCTACATTTTTTGGTTGACTTAATAATAAGTCTATTTCATCTGATGATAATATACTAGGTGTTCTTTTTTCAATTTTTGGTGATTGCACATTTTCTGTTGGGTCTTTTTTAACTTTTTTTATTCTTAATAGATATTGATAAAAAGATCTTATTGATGCTAAACTTCTTGATATAGTTGAACTTTTTTTATCTATTGATTTCAAATAGTCCATATACTCTTTTACTTCTTTTTCTGATACTTTTATGTAATTTATTTTGTTATTATCTAAATAATTTGAAAATTGTACAATGTCTCTTCTATAAGACTGTAAAGTATTCTCTGATGCTTTTTTGTTATTTTCAATAAACTCTAAAAAATTTTTGATTTGTTTTTCCATTTTTTTTGCTCCCCTATATTAATATTTTATATTTACATAAACTATATATGTTATATCAAAAATTTGAGAAAAAGTAAATACTTTTTTCAAAATTTTTTTATTTAATTTTAATTTTTTTATATTTTACATAAATTCAACAATATTTATAAATATATTTGAAGATACATAAGTTTCAACAAACGCTGCTAAAATCATAACAACACACATAATTGCTGAAAATGCTGTATGTCTTAGTATTTCTAATTTGATATTTTCTTTTCTTTTATCTTTCATTATTGATTTATATAATTTAATTCCACTAACTGATAATGCAAATATTGCTGGTATTAACAATATGTTTTGAAATAGTATAGTCGATATTCCAAATGTTAAGCCTTTTCCTGTTCCAAGTGTTGCAATTAATGATGATATTGTATACCCTAGGCAAAAACCCCTAAATCCTATTGTTCCATATACTATTGGCATACCTATTACCGTACAACCAGCAAACCATAAACATAATGTTAAAACTATATTTGATGATATAGATGTTTTTAATAAATCAAAAAAATTTATTTTTGCATTTTGCTTAGTTGCACCAATAAAATCATTTATATAAACACTTATTTCAGTTTCTTGTTCGTTACTTACATTATTTATAAAAATAATTCCTAAAATTATTCCTATAAAAAATATTAAAATTACTGTTGCATACTCTTTTATATTATTTTTAATATGATTTACAATAACATCTTTTATTGGATCATTATTTTTTAATTTTGCTCTCATTATTACCTCCACATTTGTAATTTTGTTACAATTCACAGTTTTCAAGTTTTTTATTTGTTTTAGAAAAAGAATTGCTATTTGGCTAGGCATTCAAAAAAGAAATACCGGAAGCGTACTTTGTGTACGCTGAGGATTTTCTTTTGCAGAATAACAACGCCAAATGGTAATTATTTTTTTAAAACTTATACATAATGTGTATGTAATAAACTAAATAAATAGAACCATTTATTTTATGTATTACTAAATATTTTTGCTAATTCTTCGTGTCTTTTTACTTTTGCAGTAGTAGTTTTTATTAATTCTTCTTGTGTTATATTTATTTCTCTAATATATTTATAAGTTGGCATTTTCTTGTTTACTTCTTTAATTTTTTGTAATAACAATTTATAAATTTCTTCTTCTGATTCAATATTATAATTTTCTTTTATTAAATCTATATCATATACCACTTTTGCACAAATCTTTGTATCATTATCTATATCTAATCTTCCATATACAATAG
>CANOPV010000023.1 GCA_947568605.1 uncultured Clostridium sp. | reverse complement strand
GCAAGGTTCAGGAAAAACCACAACATCTGGAAAATTAGCAAATCTTTTAAGAAAACAAGGAAAAAATCCATTATTAGTTGCGTGCGATGTTTATAGACCAGCAGCTATAAAACAATTACAAGTAGTTGGAAAACAATTAAACATACCAGTATATGCAAACGAAACATCAAAAGACGTCGTACACATTGCAAAACAAGCAATGAATGTATCAATTTCAAAAATGAATGATGTAGTAATACTAGACACAGCAGGTCGTTTACACATAGATGAAGAATTAATGCAAGAATTAAAAAACTTAAAAACAAATGTAAAACCACACGAAATATTATTAGTAGTAGATGCAATGACAGGTCAAGACGCAGTTAATGTAGCAACAAGTTTCAATGAAACACTTGGAATAGACGGTGTTATATTAACAAAACTAGATGGAGATACCCGTGGTGGTGCAGCATTATCAGTAAAAAAAGTAACATCAAGACCAATAAAATTTGCAGCAATTGGTGAAAAATTAAGTGATATAGAAGTATTTCATCCAGAAAGAATGGCATCAAGAATATTAGGAATGGGAGATATACTTTCAATTATAGAAAAAGCAGAAGAAACATTTGATGAGCAAGAAGCAATAAAATTAGAAGAAAAGTTAAGAAAGCAAGAATTTGACTTAGATGATTACTTATTACAATTAAGGCAAATAAAAAAAATAGGTTCATTTTCATCAATACTAAAAATGATACCAGGAATGAATAAATTTAAAGACTTAAAAGTAGACGACAAAGAATTTGTTAAAATAGAAGCAATAATTTGTTCAATGACTAAAAAAGAAAAAAGAAATCCTAAAATTTTAAATGGAAGTAGAAGAAGAAGAATTGCAAACGGTTCTGGCACAACAGTACAAGAAGTTAATAAATTTATGAATTCATTTGAAATGACACAAAAAATGATGAAACAAATGAAAAATAACAAAGGCGGAATGAAAAACGCATTAAAAGGAATTGACTTGAAAAACTTTAAATTATGATTAATTTTTTAAATAACAATGTATTTATATTTAATAATTTATGAAATTTCTAAAAAAATTATTTAGAGCGAAGTGTGAGGCGAAAATTATTTTTACTATTTTATTTAAAATGAAATTAAATTTAAAAATATTTAAAAAATTGCTTTTATGCGACACGTTCGCGAAGCGATGGAGCAAAAGCATATTTTAAAATATTTTTAACGAAGAATTGAATGTATAATTTAAATTAAAAAATAATTTTAAGCCGAAGGTAGCGAAGCAAAAAATAAATTCATTTTAGGGAGGTGAGTATATGGTAAAAATCAGATTACAAAGAGCAGGAAAGAAAAAGGCTCCATTCTATCACATAGTTGTAGCAGATTCAAGATCACCAAGAGACGGAAAAATAATTGAACAAATAGGTACTTATGATCCAATGACAAATCCAGCAACAATAAATGTAGATAAACAAAAAGTTGAAAAATGGCTAGCAAATGGTGCAAAACCAACAGACACAATTAGTGCACTATTAAAAAACGCATAATTAATGTTTTACAAGGAGGACTAATATATGAAAGAAACTCTAAGAATATTAGTAGAAAACCTAGTTGATGAGCCAAATGAAGTTACAATTACTGAAACTATTAATGATAATAATATAATGTATGAAGTTTGTACTACAAGTAAAGACATTGGGAAAGTAATTGGAAAAGAAGGAAAAATGGCAAAATCAATTAGAAATATAATGAAATCAATTGCAACAAAAAATCACGTAAAAGTTACAATTGAATTTGTAGGGAAATAGAGGTTTTAAGTGGAAAACTTTTTAGAAATAGGTCAAATAGTTAACTCGTATGGATTAAAAGGACAGATGAAAGTAGTTCCTTTTACAGACAATATACAAAGATTTAGTAAATTAAAAACAATATATATAGAAATAGAAAAACAGTTAAAAGAATTCAAAATAGAAGAAGTTAAATATCATAAAAATAATATTTTAATTAAACTAGAAAACATTAATGATATTAATGTTGCCGAAAAATACAAAAATTGTTATATAAAAATTGATAGAAAAGATGCTGTAAAATTACCAGAAGATACATATTTCATTGTAGATTTAATTGGAATAGAAGTTTTTACACAAGAAAGTGTTCTATTAGGAAAAATTATTGATGTATTTCCAACAGGAAGTAATGATGTATATGTTGTTAAAAATGAATTAGGAAAACAAATTTTATTACCAGCAATAAGTGAAGTAATAAAAAATGTTGATATACCTAATAAAAAAATGATAGTTAATCTTATAAAAGGTTTGGTATAAAAATGAAAATAGATGTGCTAACACTGTTTCCAGAAATGTTTAATGTATTAAACAATAGCATTATTGGAAAAGCAATAGAAAAGAAAATAATAGATATTAATTTAATTAATATTAGAGATTTTTCAAAAGATAAGCACAAAAAAGTAGATGATACACCGTATGGTGGTGGTGCTGGTATGGTAATAAGACCAGATGTTGTATATGATGCATATAAATCAATAAAAAATGAAGATGCAAAATGTATATATTTAACACCACAAGGGAAAGTATTAGACCAAAAAAAAGTTGAAGAATTAAGTAAAGAAAAACATTTAGTTTTACTTTGTGGACATTATGAAGGAATAGACCAAAGAGTATTAGACGAAATTGTAGATGAAGAAATTTCAATAGGAGACTATGTATTAACTGGTGGAGAAATACCAGCAATGGTAGTTATAGACACAGTATCACGATATATAGAAGGAGTAATAAAAAAAGAATCAGTAAATGAAGAATCTTTTTCAAACGGCCTTTTAGAATATCCACAATACACAAGACCAGAGATTTTTTTAGAAAAAAAAGTACCAGAAATATTAATTTCTGGACATCACGAAAATATAAATAAATGGAGACAAGAACAGTCTTTAAAAACAACAAAATTAAAAAGACCAGATTTATTAAAATGAATGGAGAAAAAAGATGGAAATTATAAATAGCATTGAGCACGAACAATTAAAAAACAAAGTTCCAGTATTAACTGTTGGAAACACTGTTAAAGTTTATGTTAAAATCAAAGAAGGAAACAGAGAAAGAATCCAAGTTTTCGAAGGAATTATAATTAAAAAACAAGGTGGAGGACTAAACGAAACATTTACAGTAAGAAAAATTTCTTATGGAGTAGGTGTTGAAAAAACATTTTTAGTACATTCACCATTAGTTGAAAAAGTAGAAGTAGTAAGAGTAGGTAAAGCAAGAAGAGCAAAATTATTCTATTTAAGAGATAGAGTAGGTAAAGCATCAAAAACAAAAGAAAAAATAGGTGCTAGAATAGAAGATAAAGAAATTACATTAAAAGAAGATATGAAAGCAGAAGAAATAGAAGAAAACGAAGAACCAGCAGAAGTAACAGAAACAGTAGAAACAGCAAATGCACCAGAAGAAGCACCTGCTATTGAAACAACACAAGTAGCAGTAGAAGGAGTAGTAGATACAGTAAAAGAAGAAGTAGTAGAAACTGTTGCAGAAAAAGAAGAAGTTAAAGAACCAGTAGAAGAAACAACAAATACTGAAAATGAAGAAGAAACAAAATAAATAAAAAAAATTACAATTCACAATAAAAAAATAAATATTAACCACCGTTGCAGAACTTAAAAAATTATAATGTGAATTGTAATTTTTTTATTTTATTTCTACAATAGTTACACCCATTTCGCCTTCACCAAAAGCACCAATTCTAAAACTCTTAACATAAGAATTACTTTTTAAATAACTATGAATACCTTGGCGAAGTTTACCAGTACCTTTTCCGTGAACAATTCTAATTTTTTTAAGATTTGCCATAGAGCAACTATCAATATATTTATCTATTATTTGAATTGCATCTTCAACATTTAAACCAATTACATTTATTTCATTAGACAAATTTTTAGATGTAGTAGAACTATTAATCTTAGATGTAACATTTGTAGCAACATCTAAAACTTTTTTATTAGTTTTTTGTAATTTATCTATATTAAAATAAATCTTAGTATTACCTACTTGAATTTGTACTTTTTTATCTTTATTAGGCAAAGTCAAAACTGTACCAACCTTATTTAATGATGGAATAAAAACATTCATATTAATATTTACATCATTTTCAGACAATTTAGAAAATTCATTAGAGATATTTTCATAAGTTTTTATATCTAAACTTTTAATATTATCATTAATTTCATTTCTAAGATTATTTGCACTCTTTGAAGAAACTTCCATTTTATTTAATTTGCGAATTATAGAATCAGATTTTTCTTTTGCAGATAATAAAATATTTCTAGCCTCAATTTTAGCATTATTAATAATTTCCTTTTCTTGCTCAATAAGAGCGGTATTATCACGTTGTAAACTATTCTTTAATTTTTCAATTTCGCTAGATTTATTTAAGATGTTTTCTTTTTCTTGTTCAATTTGTATTTTATCATCATAAATACTTTTTAATAAATCTTCTATATGGACTACATCAGTATTCATCAAAGATTTAGCATATTCTAAAATATCTGTATTTATTCCAAGTTGTTTACTAATAGAAAAAGCATTACTTTGACCAGGAACACCAATTAATAATTTATAAGTGGGTTTTAAATTTTCAATATCAAACTCAGAACTTGCATTTTCATAACCATCAGTAATAAGAGCATAATTTTTAAGCTCAGGATAATGAGTTGTTGAAATCACTAAAACATCATTTTTAAAAAAATGATTTAAAATACTAATACCTAAATTTGCTCCTTCAATAGGGTCTGTACCTGAGCCGATTTCATCTAAAAGAACAAGACTTTCAGATGTAGCAGAATTTATAATTTCAATTATATTTACTAGATGAGAAGAAAAAGTACTCAAAGATTCAGAAATACTTTGTTCATCTCCAATATCTGCAAAAATATTATCAAAAACATAAATACTACTATTTTCATTTGCAGGAATATGCAAACCACACATTCCCATAGCACATATAAGTCCAACAGTTTTTAAAGTTACAGTTTTACCGCCAGTATTAGGACCTGTAATTAAAAGAACAGAAAAATCTTTACCAATATGTATATCTATTGGAACAACCAAATTAGTATCTATTAATGGATGCCTAACTTTTATAAGTTCCACATATTTTTTAGAGTTAATTTTAGGCTCAATAGAATTACTAGAAATAGCATATTTGGCTTTTGCAAATATTAAATCTAAATTACCAATAACATCAATATTAATTTTCAAATTTTGTGTAATATCATATAAAAGATTAGAAAGTTGTTGTAATATTTTTTCAATTTCTCTTTCTTCTTCAATATGTAAAACTGCTAATGAATTATTTAATTCAAATACATTCATTGGCTCAATAAATAGAGTAGAACCAGTAGAAGAAGTCCCGTGTATAAAACCTTTAATTTCAGAACGATATTCACTTTTTACAGGAACAACAAACCTATTATTTTTAATTGTAATAAGTCTTTCTTGTAAATATTTAGAAGATAAATAAGAATTTAATTTATCTCGAATTTGCTGTTCAGTTTTTCTAATATTTCTTCTAATAGAAGAAAGGGAAGAAGAGGCATTATCATTTAAAGTATTTTCATCTAAAATACAAGATAATATTTTATTTTCTACATTATAATTTGAATATATTTTAGAAAAATAGTTATATAAAATACAATTTTCTTTACCTGTAATTGATACACTAGAAGAAAAATATTCTTGTAATTCACGAGAAATTTTTAAAACATTTGCTATATCTAATAAATATTTTATAGATAAAATACAATTACTTTCTAACATTTTTAAATGTGGTTTTAAATCTGGAATTGCCTCAATTGGAAGATTTCCATTTCTATATATTAAAGAATATGCCTCTGATGTTTCTTGTTGCAATATTTTTACTGTTTCGTAATTACTAGATGGGGTTAAATTTAATGCTAATTCTTTTCCAATATATGTTATTGCATAATTTGATAAAATATTTAATATTTTATCAAATTCTAATTTTTTTAAATATTTTGTATTCATAAAGTTCTCCTCTAAAATGTTTTGAAATTTTTTTATAATAAAATATTTTTTTGCTTCGCTTTCTTCGGCTTAAAATTATTTTTTTAACATTCTATTTAATGAAATTCGAGCTAAAAGGTATTTAAAAATATGCTTTTGCGTGCGACAACTTCGCGTAGCGATTGGAGCCAAAAGCATATTTTTAAATATTTTAGCGAAGAATTGAATATTTAATTTTATTAAAAAATAATTTTAACGAAGAATTGTATAACCAAAAAAGTATATTTTTAAATATTTTAACGAAGAATTGAATATTTTATTTAATTAAAAAATAATTTTAAGCCGAAGAAAGCAAAGAAAAAAATAATTTCATAATAAATAAATTATTAAAATATAATAGCATAGTTATAAAAGAGTTATTAATTTTTTTGTATAATCTAAATTAGAAACGGAATCATATTCGTAACCCAGTGTATACACATTAGTAGCAAAAATATCCTTTTCTAAAATAGACAACAAATTCTTATTATTATTTGTATCAATAAATTTTTTTACAGAAGTAACTATATTAACCTTCGATTTAGAAGAATTAATAGCAGAAAGTATATCACGACCCTTTGAGTTAAAACCTAAAACTCTTATATAAGGAGTAACTTTATCTAAATTCATCATCTCTTTTTTAGTAATATTAAGAAGAGCATACACTAAAATTCTTTGAATTCTAGTTTGAGTGTACCTTTTAGACTTTACAATATTAATAAATTCTTGAACAGAATTACAAGAATTAGCAGCCTCCTTAATTAAATTTTCTAAACCTTCTGTAACATCAGGAATTTCTGCAATTTCAGAAACCGTCATCTTACGTAATATATACATAATTTCTTTTTCAAATTGTGCAAGACCTGAAACATATTGACCATTACTAATGCAATTCTTCAATATTTCATAAGAACTTTCAGGAACAAATCTATGTAAATTTTTAGTATTTCTAGTTACTAACATTTGTCTGATAGCAGTAGCACTAGCAAAATTATCAACAGTCTGTAAACTATTATATCCAACCTTATTTCTCGGAATAGCAATAGGTATTAAAGTACTTTTTAATTTTTTTAAAGCTTTTAAGTACTCAATACCTAAAATATTATTAGGGCAAGACAAAACATTGGCATATCTTCTAATATCATTTAAGTATAAAAGTAGTGCATTTTCGCGAGCCTTAGGAAATGAAATACCTTTACTTAATTCGTGATTAAGAACTGATACATATTCTTTGGGTTCTTCTAATAAAACATTTGCAATACTATCAAGTGTATTAACATCTGCTTGCTCAGTCCCAAAAGACACAGCATTTACAACACCAAGAGAATTCAAAATCTTAATACTTCCATAAGCAAAGTTTTCTGCACTAGAAATACTATAAAGTGTTGGTAATTCAATTACTAAATCTACGCCACTTTGTAAAGCCATTTCTGCTTTTGCCCATTTATTTATTATCGAAACATCACCACGTTGTACAAAATTACCTGTTATTAAAGCAACTGAATAATCTGCATTTGCTTGTTTTTTAGATTCGTTTAAATGATATAAATGACCATTATGAAATGGGTTATATTCAGCGATTATTCCAAGAACGTTAGGCATTATTTTTTATCTCCTTTACTTATTAATAATTTATTGATATAATATCACAAAAAGATAATTTTTACAATTATAAATACAATAAAATGATAAAATTTTAAAAATAGTAGTTATTGTTTAGATTAATTAGTTATTTGCTACGCTTTCTTCGGCTTAAAATTATTTTTTAAAAATTTTCTTAAGATGTATTGCACAACCTATTTTTTACAGCATTTTTTTAAAAATTAGGTTCTCCACGGCTGGTAAAGACATTTAATTTGTAAATAAAATTAAATTCGCAAACATAGAAATTTATTTATTTTTTTAAATTTATTTGTCTTTACTGCGGGTCTCTCCCCGCCACCGGGGCTGTCGAACCGTAATTTTGAAAAAAATCTGTAAAAAGGTTGTGAGATGAAATTATATAAAAATTTTAAAAAAGATAATTTTCGCCTCACGCTTCGCTTCAAATATTTTTTAATTTGAACATTAACAAATAGGAGAAATAGTATGGAAAAAGTTATAATTTATACAGATGGAGCCTGTTCTGGAAATCCGGGTCCAGGCGGATGGGGAAGTATTTTAATGTATAAGGAAAATAAAAAAGAAATTTCAGGAGGACTAAAAAATACAACAAATAATGTTATGGAATTAACAGCAGTACTAGAAGCATTAAAACAATTAAAATTTCCATGTGAAGTAGAAGTATATAGTGATAGTGCTTATGTAGTAAACGCATTTAATCAAAAATGGATATATGGTTGGATAAAAAACGATTGGAAAAATTCAAGTAAAGAACCAGTAAAAAATAAAGAACTATGGCAAGAAATATATGAATTAACAAAAATACATAATATAACTTTTATAAAAGTAAAAGGACACGCAGACAATGAATATAATAACCGTTGCGACGAATTAGCAAGAAATGCAATAAAAAAATAATATTACAGTAATATTACATTTACATTTCTTTTTTATGATAATGTTGAAATTTTCAAATTTTTGCAATATAATAAACAAAGATAATAGAATAATTATGTATAAATATGGAGGAATAGTATGGAAACTTTTGCTGAGTATATCTTATCAGAAAAAGATTACATAAAGAAAATGGAAATAGCATATTACTTACATAAAAAAGAAGGAATATTTTTTGATACATCAGTCGTACTAAAAACAGAAATAGCAAGAATGTTTATAGAAAAAATGAAAATAGATATTGATGAAAATCTAGTATTAACTGCTTGTATTTTATGTGGTTGCAAAAAAAGTAATAATCCACAAGACTTTTCAAGATTTAAATCTTATGCAAAAGATGGGGCAGAGTATTTAAAAACATTGGGATTTGATGATAGATTTTGTAAAATATGTGAAGAAATGAATAGATACAGCGGAAGTGAGCCAAGAGAACCTGAAAGTGATATATTAGAATTAGTAGATAATTTTTGTGGAATGGTATTAAATAGACCAGAAAGAAGAGGTTTCCCATTAGACGAAGCATTAGTTTTAATGGAATATAGAAACTTAAAAGGAAAATATAATAGATACTTAGAAGACTTTAAAAAATTTATATATTTAAAAGAGGAGGTATCAGTGTGAGTTATAATAAAGAAAATAAATATCCGATAGGAGCAGATGAAAAAGAATTTAATCAAGAAGTATTAGAAATAATAAAATCAATAAGAAGTTTAGATTCATCTAATGTACCAGATGCTATGAATGTAATTATTTGTAAATAAAAACAACAACAAATTCATACACAAATTTTTAATTGTTATTTATACTAACATTAAAATATTTCTTATCTATACTTGGATATTATAAAAATTTTACATAAGAGTAATAAAAATAGACAAAATAGTAATATTATATTTACATTACAAATTTTAAAAAAATATTGACAATAAAATTAAATTTGTGTTATATTGTTAGCAAATAGTAAAAATATTTATTATTCAAATAATATTTGTAGGGGCAAAATCAGTAAGTATTACTAGTTAATTACCTGAATTTTACCATAAACAAAAGAAATGTTTAAAATGTAGGTGCACGAGGCATCGTGCCCAAACAAAAGAAAGGATGAATGAAAATGAAAAAAAGGG
>CANOPV010000022.1 GCA_947568605.1 uncultured Clostridium sp. | reverse complement strand
AAATAGTAAAAGAAAATATTAAAAAGAAGTTTCAAGACGAAAAATTACCATTAGATAAATTATGGAAAGAGTATGAAAGAATTATAAAAGATAATGGGTGTATTTTATTATTTGCACAAGGAAAATTTTATATAGATTTGATAAATAGTAATAGAAAGTTATTCCATTATGATTTGGTATGGGACAAAATCTTAACAACAGGTTTTTTAAATGCGAACAAACAACCTTTAAGACAACACGAGCAAATAGCAGTATTTTATAAACATCAACCTAAATATAACCCCCAATTTTCAATAGGAAAACCACTGCATAGCAAAGGAAAAAACTATTGTAATAAGAAAATTACTAATAATAATTATGGAGAGTTTAAAGTAGAAAATGATTTGAGAAAAGGTTGTATAGAGAAATACCCTGTTAGTATTTTAAGATTTCAAAAAAGCCATCCTGCACACAGTAGGCATCCAACAGAAAAACCAATAGAACTATTAGAATATTTAATAAAGACATATTCAGATAAACAAGATTTAGTATTAGATAATTGTATAGGAAGTGGTAGTACAGCACTAGCTTGTATTAGAACTAATAGAAATTATATAGGATTTGAAATAGACAAAGACTACTATAATATTGCTATACAAAGAATAGGAGGCGAGAAAAATTGTCAGATAACTGGGTAGTAGGAAATTTACAAAATGCTTTGGATACTTGGAATGGAAAATTAAGTGAAATATGGAATCTAATAACACAAACACCAGAAACTTTTAAAGGTCGGTACAATATGGAATGTAATTGTTAATATAAATGGAGCAATACAAGCAATAGGTTTAGCATTACTTGTACTGTTCTTTTTATTTGGAATAGTAAAAACTTGTCGGCAGTTTTGCAGAAGTAAAAAAGCCAGAGCAAGTTTTGAAATTGTTTATAAGATTTATCTTAACAAAAACTGTAGTAACTTATGGATTAGAACTAATGTTAGCAGTATTTAAAATAACACAAGGAATAGTACAAACAATAATGTCAACAGCAGGAATAGGAGGAGCAACACAATCTGTTTTACCACAAGAAATGATAACAGCAATAGAAAGTTGTGGATTTTTTGAAAGCATACCACTTTGGGCAGTTACACTTATACGGAGGACTATTAGTAACAGTTTTATCATTTGTAATGATACTTTCTGTCTATGGTAGATTTTTCAAAATATATCTTTATACAGCACTAGCACCTATACCACTCTCAACATTTGCAGGAGAGCCTAGTCAACAAATAGGAAAAAGTTTTATAAAAAGTTTTTGTGCAGTATGTTTAGAGGGAGCAATTATAATACTTGCTTGTATAATCTTTTCACAATTTGCAAGTTCTCCACCAGTAGTTGACACGAATGCACAAGCAGTAAATCAAGTATGGAGTTATGTAGGAGAATTGGTGTTTAATATGCTTGTATTAGTTGGAACAGTTAAAATGAGCGACAGAGTTGTAAGAGAAATGATGGGATTATAGGAGGAAAAATAATTAAAAACAGTAGTATAAATAAAAGACAGACAATTAAATATCTTGATAGAGTTTTGCAAGAAGTTATTTATCACGGTGGAGATGGTGGAGGACCATATTATAGCAATGAAGATGCTTTATTAGAAAGTTTAAATGCATTATTAGGCTATTTAGAATTAGATGATATATGTAAAATTTCTAAAAGTAAATATGGAATGATACAATTAGAAGAAATTGCACCAAAAGAAGTATTATATTCAAAAATAAAAAAAGATGAAAAAAATTTAGATTTTATTGATGATAAAGAGAAAATGAGGGATTTTGTTGAATTAAGTAAAGACAATTTTTTGAAATTGTATAGTTATTTAACAGAAGCAGAATATGAAGCAACAAAAAAGAAATTAGATAATATTAAAGAAACTAATGAAAAGAAGAAAGATAAAGAAAGATAGAAAGGAGTAGTTATGGTAGTACGAGATAATATAGAGAAAGTATGGATTATTGAAGATAATAAACTAATAAAAGCAAATAAAATTGTTTCAAAAGTTGATTATCAAGGTCAAGAATTTGCAGTATTAAAGACAGAACGAGATGAGAGATTTCAAGAAATGCTAATAAAAGATAAAAACAATGAATATTGGAAAATGAATATTGCAGGAATAGAATTTGAACATTTTATAAATGCAGTTTTAGACCAAACTCTTGTTGAAAGTACAGTTTATTGCAGAAATGTTATGGAGAAATTATCTAAAATAAATTTAAAAGATTTTTTTTATAAGAAAGTTGAAAATGGTAGATATTTTAATATGTGTGAATTAAAGTATGTTTCAATATACTATCCAGAAATTTATGAAAAAGCAAAAGTATGTAGAGAAACAATAATACAAAAAAATAGACAAGAAAGCGAAGCAAATAAAAAAAGAATAGAAGATGAACAGAAAGCAAAAGTTGAGAAAGTTAATAACAAATTTGAAAGTGATGTTGAAAAGATAAAAACACAAATTAGATATAACAAAAATGTGGAATCACAAGATTTAGAATATTATAAAAACAATAACTATGAAAACGGACTAACAACTCAAAATTGCTTTTTATATTTAGCAAAACGATATGGAATAAAAATTCCACTTGCAACACAAGGCTTTATAAATAATAGGTTAGTAGATTATGATTTTGCAACTGGTAATTATTCATACAGAGTTACAACAAATAAAAGAAGTAGCACAAAAATACACGAATATATGCGAGATATATTTAAAGGTGTAAATGATGAATTTAATAGACAAGTAGCATCATTAGAACAACAAATGGCAAGAATAAAGGGGGCAAGATAGCAAATGGAAATAAAAATAAACAAAGAGATAAGAGAATATAAAGAATCAATATTTTTTGGACTATCTATGAGGCAATTTATATTTTCTCTACTTGCTTGTGGAGTAGCAGTATTATTGTATTTCTTGTTAAGAAACTATATGGGGTTAGAAACTCTATCGTGGGTATGTATATTAGGTGCTGTTCCATTTGCTGTATTAGGATTTGTTAAATACAATGGAATGACAGCAGAAAAATTTATAATAGCCTTTATAAAATCAGAAATTTTAATGCCAAAAGTATTATTATTCAAACCAGAAAATATGTATTATGAACTTTTAAAACCAGAGTATAAGAGAATTGAAAAGGAGGAAATGAAAAGTGAAACTACAAAAAATATTAGAAATGCTAAAAATAAAAAAAGAAAAGGAAAGCAACAAAGTACCAAGAAGTGTGCAACAAGCAATACCAATAAAGAAAATATACGAAGATGGAACATTTCAAGTTGGGTGGAATAAATATTCAAAAACATTTAGATTTAAAGATATAAACTATATGGTAGCAGGGCGAGAAGAACAAGAAAGAATGTTTTTAGGATATGGAAGCATATTAAATTTACTTGATTATGCGTGTTTTCCCAAAATAACAATAATCAATAGAAAATTGAATAAAATTGACTTTGAAAATAAAGTAAAAATACCAGTAGGAAATGATAAACTAACAAAATATAGAAAAGAAATCAATGATATGTTATTGCATAACTCAACAGAAGCACAAGGTATTATACAAGATAAGTTTTTAACTATTACTATTGATAAGAAACACCTTGAAGATGCAAATAATTATTTTAATAGGACAGAAACAGAACTAGGAAATTCGTTTGCAAAACTTGATTCAAAACTAACAGAATTAGATATAAAGGAAAGATTAAGAATATTTTATGATTTCTTTAGAAGTGGCGAAGAAGATTTGTATAGTTTTGATATGAAAGCAACAATGCAAAAAGGACATAGTTTTAAAGATTATATTTGTCCAGACACTTTTGAATTTAAAACAGATTATTTCAAAATGGGTAATAGATATGGTAGAGTATTATTTATAAAAGAGTTTGCAAACTTTATTAGAGATGATATTATATCAGAACTAACAGAATTAAATAAAAATATGATGTTAAGTATAGATATGAAACCAGTTCCAATGGAAGAAGCAATAAAAATGGCAGAGAATAAAAGAATGGGTGTAGAAACTAATATTGCAAGGTGGCAAAAAAGTCAAAATGAAAACAATAACTTTTCAGCAGAAATACCATACGAGTTACAAAAACAAAGAGAAGAAAGCAAAGAGTTTTTGGATGACCTAGTAACACGCGACCAGAAAATGTTTCTAGCAACAATAACTATTGTGCATACTGCAGATACAAAAGAAGAACTTGACAATGACACAGAAACATTAAAGAGCATAGCAGGAAAACATCTATGTCAGTTAGGAGAATTAAAGTACCAACAATTAGATGGACTAAATACAGTAATGCCTTATGGTGTAAAAAAGATAGAAGTAACAAGAACATTAACAACCGAGAGTTTATCTGTATTTATGCCAATGAAAGTACAAGAGGTACAAGATACACACGGAATTTACTATGGAAAAAATGTTATTTCAAAAAATATGATACTAATAAATAGACACGAGTTGCTAAATGGTAACTCTTTTATTTTGGGTGTAAGTCGGTAGTGGAAAAAGTTTTACTGCTAAACAAGAAATAACAGAAATAGCATTAAAAGATAAAGATGCAGATATAATTATTATTGATCCAGAAGCGGAATACAAATCACTTATTCAAAATTTAGGTGGAGAGGTAATTAAAATATCAGCAAATAGCAATAATCATATAAATGCTTTAGACATAAATCAAAACTATGGCGAGGGAAAAGACCCAACAAAAGACAAGGCAGAGTTTGTATTATCTTTATGTGAGCAAATAATGGGAAATGATACAGAAATAAGTGGTCATAAAACATTGATAGATAGGTGTGTAAAAGAAGTATATGCAGATTATAAAGATAGAAATTATCAAGGAGTAGCACCAACACTTGAAGATTTTAGACAAGTGTTATTAAAACAAGATGAAAGACAAGCAAAAGATATAGCATTATCAATAGAATTATTTACAAAGGGAAGTTTGAACACTTTTGCAAAACCAACTAATGTGCAAGTAAACAATAGACTAATTTGCTATGATATAATTGATTTGGGAGAGCAACTAATGCCAGTAGGAATGCTTGTTATATTAGACAATATCATCAATAGAATTTCAAAAAATAGGAAAGCAGGAAAAACAACATATATTTTCATAGATGAAATATACTTGTTATTCCAACATCAATATACTTCATTATTTATGAGTAAACTATGGAAAAGAATAAGAAAATACGGAGGGTGTGCAACTGGAATTACGCAAAATATAGAGGAAATAATAGAAAATAAAAAAGCAAAATTGATGCTATCTAATAGTGAACTTATAATAATGTTAAATCAATCAACATCAGATAGAGATAAACTAGCCGAATTATTGCATATACCAGATACAGAATTGAATTTTATTACAAACTCTGGAATAGGAGCGGGACTAATAAAAGTAAGAAATTCAATAGTGCCATTTGAAAATAAATTTCCAAAAAACACAGAACTATATAAACTAATGACAACGAAGCCGAAAGAAGTTTTATAAAAAATATTATTTATATATGGAATTTATCAAAATATGTGGTATAATTGTAGAAAAAGAAAAAAAAGGAGAACTATATAATTGAAAAAAGTATATGTAAGTTGTCTAAAGAAATTAAGACAATTTAAAAAATTATTAACTTCAGAGAACGATTTAAAACGAGGTAAGTTATATTTTTCGTGGATAGAGTCAAAAACAGATAAAATAGAAAATGAAAAAGATGATAATTATATTTATAAAAATATAGTAAAATATACATTGCCAAAGTACAAGATAGATGAATTTAGCTATAAAAAGGCAAATAAAAATTTAAAACAGATAATTGATAATAACTATATTCGTCAAAAAAATTATTATGTTTTTAATAATACTAATATTTCTTATGAAGATACAATGTTAATTACAAAAAAAGCTGTGCTAAAAAGAGGCAATGTAGTTTGGATAGATTTTGGCTTTAATATAGGAAATGAATTTGGAGGAATGCATCCAGCAGTTATATTGAAGAATTTTGATAAAGATTTATTTGTGCTACCTGTATCATCAAAAAAACCAATAGAATATGAAAAATTAGAAAAAATACTTGCAGATGGTAAAATATCAGAAAAAGAATGCGAAGCAAGAAAAAATAAGATTACGGAAATTGTACAATTAAATGATATAAGTGGATTTAAAAAGATGATGAGATGGGCAAATATAACAAGAATAAGAAAAGTTAGTTTATTAAGGTTGAATTTTTCTGGGACAATAGGAAGAATAGACGGAGAATATATGAATGAAATATCTAAAAAAATTAGTGAAGAATTTTAGGTATAAATAATTGACTTTTGAAGTAAAATATAGTATCATAGTATTATAAAAAGTAATCAATAAAGATTGCTATGTTTGAAACGAAAGTTTCAGTAATTGCTATGTTTAATGGCTAGTGAGAAATCACTAGCCATTAGTCGTTTATAAAACAAAAAACATTTTAGTGATTGGAAGTGATAAAGTTTGAAGAAAATTATAAAAATATTATTTGTGTTATTACTAATAGGCATAATGCTTATTAGTATTTTTTTTATTTTTAAAGATAAAAAAGAAGAATATGAACAAGAAGAAATATTTGAAGAAATAATAGATGTTGCAAAAGAAAATGCAGAAGATACAAAAGAAGATGTAGTAAATATGAAAGAACTATATAAAATTAACAATGATATTGTAGGTTGGATAAAAATAGAAAATACTAATATAGATTATCCAATAATGCAAACAAAAGAAAGACCAAATTATTATTTAAGAAGAAATTTTTACAAGCAATATTCAATTTTAGGGACACCATATATAGCAGAAAATTGCAATATAGAAAATAGTGATAACTTAATAATATATGGTCATCACATAAACGGAAATAAAATGTTTGGAGAGTTAGAAAATTATAAATCAAAAGAATATTACAATAACCACAAAAACATAAAATTTTATACAATGAAGAAAAAAGCAGAATATAAAATAATTGCAGTATTTAAAACAGTTGCATATACAGGTTTTCAATATTACAAATTTTATGATGCAGAAAATGAAAGAGAGTTCAATACATTTGTAGATAAGTGTAAAGAGCTTTCTTTTTATGATACAGAAGAAATAGCAGTATATGGAGATAAACTTATAACATTATCAACTTGTGAATATTCAAATCAAAATGGAAGATTAGTAGTTGTTGCAAGAAAAAGTATGTAGGAGGTGTTATATGTGCCAGATATAAAAATAAAGCAAAAAGAAAAAAATGAAATACCCATAAAGAAAATAGACAGGAAAGCAATTTATAAAACAAAATTAAAAGATAATTTGATAAACATAAAAGAAAGAAACAATACAAATGAAAATGAAGATACAAACCCTAACAATTACAGTATAAACAGAATTTCAAAAGAAACAAGAATTGCAACTGATAAAGCTATAAATAATTTTGACAGATATGGAAGAAAAGCAACAAGAGAAACAATACAAAATATAAAAAATGGTAGTCAAAAAATAAAACAAAAGATACAAAATAGAAGTATAAAACAAGCTGAAAAGACAGCAAGGCAAAATATTAAAACATCACAGAAAACAATAAAAAAAGCAGAACAAACTGGAAAGGCAACATATAAAACAACAGGGAAAACTATAAAAGGGGCATATAAAACAGGCAAAAAAACTGCGAAAGCAACTGTAAAAGGTGCAAAAAAAACATATCAAATTGCGAAAGCTACTGCAAAAGCAACGGCTAAAGGTATAAAATTGGCAGTAAAAGCAACTATTGCAACAATTAAAGCAATAATTGCAGGAACTAAAGCACTTATTTCTGCAATTATAGCAGGAGGGTGGGTAGCCTTTGTTATAATAATTTTAATATGCTTAATAGCACTCATTTGTAGTTCTATATTTGGAATATTTTTTTCAAGTGAAGATGGTGTAGGAGATAAAACAATGAGTTCTGTAATAAGTGAAATAAATATTGAATTTACAAATAAAATTACAGATATTCAAAAGAATAACGAACACGATGAATATGAAATAAAGTCTAATAGGGCAGAATGGAAAGATATTCTATGTGTTTATACAGTTTTAGTAAGCAATGGAGATGATAGGGCAGATGTTGTAACTCTTGATGATAATAAAATTAACAAACTGAAAACTATATTTTGGGAGATGAATATTATAACATCAAAAGTAGAAACACAAGAAAAAGAAATTGAAACAACAGATGATAAAGGAAATATGAAAAAAGAAAAAGTTAAAAAAAAAATTTTATATATAGATATTCAAAATAAATCAGTTGATGAAATGATACAAAAGTATAATTTCAATAGCAAACAAAGAGAACAAATAGCAGAATTACAAAAAGATGAGTACAATTATATGTGGTCTTATGTTTTATATGGTACATCAACAGGAAGTAGTGATATTGTAAAGGTTGCTTTAGCACAAGTTGGAAATGTTGGAGGTCAACCTTACTGGTCTTGGTATGGTTTTAATTCAAGAGTAGAATGGTGTGCTTGTTTTGTCAGTTGGTGTGCAAACGAATGTGGTTATATAGAAAGTGGTACTATTCCAAAATTTGCAGGTTGTGAAAGTGAGGGAGTTGCTTGGTTTAAAACTTGTGGATTATGGCAAGAACAAGGCTATACCCCAAAAGCACGGAGATATCATATTTTTTGATTGGGCAGATAGCAATGATGGACAAGCAGATCACGTTGGTATTGTAGAAAAGACACAAAATGGCAGAGTTTATACAATAGAGGGTAATTCAAGCGGAGATATGTGTAAACAAAAAGATTATGATATAAATAGTGGTGTCATATTAGGATATGGAACACCATTATATTAGTTGAAATATTTTAAAAAATGTTATATAAGTAAATAGTGGAGAGGGAACAAATGAGATATAAGAGATTTGATGTAGTAGAATTGAAGAATGACAATAAAGCAACGATTTTAGATATTAAAGAAAATAATGAGTATTTTGTAGAAATAGTAGATTCCAATGGAACTACAATAGGTAATAAGATAATAATAAATAGTGAAATAAAAAGAGTGGTTTATTCTAAATAAAAGAAAAGATGAAAAATGGTACTAACTCAAAGTTGGGTTAGTACCATTTTGTTTTTGATGGGTTAGTACCATTTTGTTTTTTGATGTTGTTAATTATTTTATTCTATGGTATAATCATCATAACAAGTAATTTGTCTAATAGGAGGAATTTTTATGATAGGAATTTTTATGATAGGAATTTTTATAATATTATTGTTAGCAATGCTTTTGGTAATTAAATTTTGTAAAAAAACTTTAAAAATAGTGTTATCTATTATAATAATTATAGTAACTTTATATTGTATCATATTATCAATAGATATGAACAGAGTACATAGCTTTAGAGAGCCAATATTTGCAATAAAAATGGAAGAAACAGATTTGACATATAAAACAATAATATATCAAGGATTAGGCTATAAAGTAAATGTAAAAAAAGATGTAACAAAAGAAAATGAGCAAATAATAAGTATAGAAATGTATATGTTTAATAAATGTATAGCAGGAGTTATTGAATAAAATAAAATTAATAAGTAGGGCAGATAATTACCTGTCCTTTGTTATAATACAAACAAGAAGTAGTCATTTGTAGTGAAGATTAGAGGGATAAAATATGGGAAATAAAGAAGATTGGGAAGAATTAGAAAAATGGCAAGAAAGAAGAAAAGAAGAAC
>CANOPV010000021.1 GCA_947568605.1 uncultured Clostridium sp. | reverse complement strand
TGTCGCCCGCAAAAGCAATTTTGAAATATTTAGCTCGAATTTCATTAAATAAAATATTAAAAAATAATTCTTTGACTTGAATTGTATTTTGAAAAATGTAGGGGCGATTTTAATCGCCCGCACTCCAAAGAACCTGCTAAAACCTTGGCCTCTTTATTTAAGGGGACTGTCATCGAAGATGACTGGGGGCTCTTAATGCTGTTAATTAAAAAAATGAATAAAAAAATAAGAGGAGGAAACTTCAAAATGAAACAAAAGAAATTAAAAGAAAGAGGAATAACATTAATAGCACTAGTACTAACAATAATAATATTACTAATATTAGCAGGAGTAACCCTAAAAATAGTAATAGACAATAACTTTATAGAAAAAACAATAACAGCGACAGACAAATATGCAATATCTCAATATAAAGAAATAATAGAAATAATAAAAACATCAGAACACATAAAGAAGCAAACAGATAAATTACCAAATAAATTAAAAGATTTAGTAGTAGAAAAATTAAAAGAAGAAAATTGGGTAACAACAATAAGAACAAGTGAAGATGAAGATTCATTAGAAGAAAGTCAAATACAGATAATAACAAAAGATCCATATTTACTAATAGCACAAATAGATGATGATGGAACGATTACATATTTAGTAGAAGAGATTTACGATGGAGAGCCATACCCAAAAATAACATTAGAACAATTAGCACTAGAAGGAACACAAAAAGAAAAAATAAAAATAAAAGTAATAGCACAAGTAGAAAAAGGTAAAAAAACAAAAAAAGTAGAAACAATAGAACTATTAAATACAAGAGAAGTTAAAAATTATGATGAAAAAAATGGAGTAATATTCGAAGTAGACAAAAACGACACATATACATTCAAAGCAACAACAGACCAAGGAAAAACAACAAGTAAAAAAATAGTAATAAACATACAAGGAACAACAAACACAGTAACAATAAATGTAGAACCAAAAACACCAAGAAACACATTAAAAGCAGGAACACAAAACGGAAAAGAAACAGGAGAAATAACAGTAACAATAAACTACATAGAAAATGAACAAGGAAAATATCAAAAACAATATAGCCTAGACGGAGGAAAAAACTGGATAAACACAGACAAAACAACACTACAAACACCAATAACACAAAACACAACAATAATAGGAAGATATTATGATGGAAAAAATAGTTTTAATTCAGAAACATATAATATACAAAACGTAGATAACATAGCGCCAACAATAGAAAACTATGAAATAGAAGCCCAAGGAACAACAATAACAGTAAAAAATGTACAAGCACAAGACACAGCAAGTGAAGGAGCAATAGAAGGAGAACACGGAGCAGCAGGAATAGAAAAAATATTATACAGCATAGACGGAACAAACTATGAAGAACAAAACACATTTGAAATAAATGAAGCAAAACAATACACAATCTATGTAAAAGCAATAGACAAAGCAGGAAACGAAACAATAAAAAACAACAAAACAATAAACGCATACCAAATAAACTATGAAGCAACAGGAGGAACGGTAGAACCAACAAACAAAATAGCATTAGAAAACACAATATATGGAAAACTACCAACACCAACAAAAGAAGGACACATATTTAAAGGATGGTATACAGAAGAAAATGGAGGAACACAAATAAAAGAAAACGACAAAGTAACAACAAACCAAACACTATACGCTAGATGGGAAGTAGGAATACATACCCTAACAGTAAAACACTATTTAGAAAATGCAAATGATGCAGGATATACATATCAAACAGAAAAAGACACAACATCAAGTGTATCTTATGGAACAAACATAAATTTTTCAGACCAAAAAACAACAATAGAAAACGGAACATATAAAGAAGGAAAACTAACAGAAAATGGAGAAACATTAACAAACATAACAATAAAAGAAGATACAATAATATATTTATACTACACAAGAAACAAATACACACTAACACTAAACAAAGGAAGCAATATAGCATCAGTAACAGGAACAGGAGAATATAAAGTAGGTCAAACCGTAACAATAAACGCAACACTAGCAACAATTACAGGACACGGAGTAAGTTGGACAAACTGGACAAGTAGTAATACAAACCTACTAGCAAACAATTCAATCAAAAACGCAACCATAACAATGCCAGCAGGAAATGTAACACTAACAGCAAACGCAAGTGCAAGTGCAAATGGATACACAGTAAAATTCAATGCAAACGGAGGAAATGTAGCAACAACAAGCAAAACTGTAACATATAATAGTACTTATGGAGATTTACCAACACCTTCAAAAACAGGACACAACTTTGAAGGATGGTATACAGCAACAAGTGGAGGAACACAAATAACAAAAGACACAAAAGTAACAATAACAGCAGAACAAACCCTATTCGCACACTGGAATACAGCAAACTACACACTAACAATAAAACACTACTTAGAAAACGCAAATGATGGAAACTATACATACCAAACAGGAAAAGACACAACAACAAGTATTGCATATAACTCTAACATTACACTTGCAAACTTTAAAACAACAATAACAAATGGAGAATACAGTTATGGTGCATTAACAGCAGGAGGAAATGCAACAACCACAGCAACAATGGGAACAGGAACAACAATATACCTATACTACACAAGAAGCAAATACTCATTAACTATAAACGCAGGAAATTATATAGCATCAACAACAGGTGCAGGAACATATAAAGTAGGTCAAACAGTAACAATAAATGCAACACTAGCAACAAATGCAACAGGATATACAAATAAATGGAAAAACTGGACAAGTAACAAAACAATAACAGGTGACTTATCAAAACAATCAACAACAATAACAATGCCAGCAAGTGCCGTTTCATTAACAGCAAACGGAGAAAGAACAGCAAATAATTATACATTAACAATAAAACATTATTTAGAAAATGCAAATGATTCAAAATTCACATTAAGTACCACAACAATTTCTACAAATATAGCTTATGGTTCAACAATTACACTTGCAAACTATAAAACAACAATAACAAACGGAACATACAGTTACGGCTCATTAACAGACTCAACATCAGGAGGAACAGCAACAACCACAACAACAATGGGAGCAGGAAAAACAATATGTCTATACTATTCTAGAAATACATATACTGTAACATTACAAGCAGGAAGCAATATATCATCTGTATCAGGCGGAGGAAATTGCAAAATAGGAGCAAGCAAATCTATAAGTGCATTTGTGAATTCTAATGCAAAATTTAATAAATGGGAAATAGTAAGTGGAACTGGAACAATAGTAAACGCAAGTAGTGCAAATACTACAGTGACTCCAACAAGTAACATAACAATAAAAGCAAGTGCTATTGATGATACAAAAATAGGAAGTGGAGATTATGCATATAATAATCCAATCATACCAACAGGTTTTAAAACTTTAGATACAAATTTAGCAAAATGGAAGTCAACAGATGGAAAGATAGTAGATGACTGGAATAAAGGATTAGTAATAACAGATACTGCTGGAAATGAGTTTGTATGGGTGCCAGTAGATGGAACAAATGTAAAATATGAAAGGTGGTTAGGAACTAAAGATGTTGCTATAACATCAATAAACCAATTATCAGATGATGTTTTGCCAAATGGAGTAACAAGTGAACAAAATCAAATATCAAAATATGGAGGATTTTATATAGCAAGATATGAGGCAGGAATACCAAGTAATTTAAGTAATGCATTAACAAATACTAGTAGTAGAAATGTATCTGGAAAGCCATTAAGTAAGAAAAATCAGGTTCCTTGGAATTTTATAAATGTTACAAATGCAAAAGCAAATGCAGAAAGTATGTATACAGGAAATACTGTAAAGTCAGGTTTAGTAACAGGAACTATGTGGGATACAGCATTATTATGGATAGCAGGAGGAAATTCGTCAGAAAAATTAAAAATACTTGAAGAAGATAGTAATCAATGGGGCAATTTTAATAATGCAGCAGTAACAGGAATAACGCAATATAGTGCAGTAGGAAATTATGGAGCAAGTTGGTTAACAGTAAGTTCTAGAATAAAGCCAACAAGTGGAAGTACGGAATCAGAATATAAATGGTTATTAAAAACAGGTCATAGTGAGTATACAAATAGAAAAAATATATATGATTTAGCAGGGAACCTATATGAATTTACTACCGAAAAGGCTTCTTACTATGATGTGGCTCGTGGAGGTGTTTATACAGCTTCCTCTAAATCAAATCCATCGACATTTAGGGTGAGAACTAATACGCCGAATGGAAATCACAGCATCGGTTTTCGTGTAGTTTTATATATTATGTAATTTTAAAATTAATGTAAAAAAATCTCTCTGAATATTTTGTTCAGAGAGATTTTTTACATTTCTATTAAATTATATTCTAATTCTAATTCATCTAAAATTTCTTGTTCTCTTTTAGTACAGGTAAATATAAATATTTGTCTATTTTTTAATTGTGTGTTTAAAAATTCTAATGTGTTTTTTAGTCTATTTTTATCAAAGTATGCAAATGTTTCGTCTAGTATTATTGGTAAGTTTTCTTTACTTATTTCGTCTATTGTTGCTAATCTTAATGATAAATATAATTGTTCTATTGTTCCTGTGCTTAAATTTTCTGCTTGTATATAGTTTCCATTTTCTATTTCTACTATTAGACCTTTTTCATCATTAAATTTTACATTTTTATATTTTCCGTTTGATATTTTTTCTATATTTTCTGATAGGTTTTTTGTGAATTTTGGTGTTACATTTTCTTTCATTTTTTCGTAGGCTATTTGTAATTGTTCTTTTGCTAAGTTTATACATTTGCTAGTATTTTTCAATTCTTCGTATTTCTCTTTTAGGTCTTCTAATTCTTCTTCTAATAACGCTAAGTTTTCTAATTTTGGCAATATGTTTTTATTTTCTAATTCTAATTTGTGTAATTCTAATTTTAGGTTATTTAGTTTATTTTGTTCGTTTTCTATTTCATAATTTATATTTTTATTTTCTAAAATTTTATTTATTTTTAATGCGTTATTTTCTGTTTTTAAATTTTCTAATTTTATATTACTTTCATTATTTATTTTTTCTTGTATTTTTTTGGTGTTATTTATATATTCTTTATTGTTTTTTTCTAGTATTTTTATTTCGTTTATTAGATTATTTTTTGTTTGATTTATTAATTCTAATTTTTCATTGTATTTTTTTATTATTTTATTTTTTTTATTGTAATTATAAAATATTTTAATTAAATATATTATAATAAATATTATGCCTGTTATTATTGATATCGTAGTGTTTGTAAATTTTAGTATTGCCATTTCTGCTATTATTAAAATTCCTAATAATATGATTATTCCTGCATTATTTTGCTTTTTTAGTTTTAAATCTTTCTCTTTTATTATTGTACTTTTTTCTTTTTCTGTTTCTTCTATCTTATTTTTTAATTCTTATATTTTTTTTGTATTTTCTTCTTCTATATTTTTGTTTAATTTTATTTTTTCTTGTTCTATTTTTTCTACTTCTTTTATTTGTTTAACTTTTTTTATTAGCTCTAAGTGTTGTTCTGTTTTTTAAATTTCTTTTAATATTTCTTGATTTTTTTCTTCTATATTGTATTTTTGGTTTGCATATATTAATATTTCTTCTTTTTCTTGTTCTATTTTTTGTATTCTATTTTCTACAATGTTTATTGGTCTATCTATACTTCTTTCTGTCCCTACTTCTTCTAATAATTTTTTGTTTAATTTGTTTATGGTTTTGTTAAATGATGTATTATCTTCTCCTGTCCCTACTATGTTTGTCATTTTTTGTAGTAGCATATTTTGCTTTTTTTCATCTAATTGTACTTCTTTTTGTTGTAAGACTATTGTTGATAAAAATAGGTCTTCATCTACTTTTGTTTGGTCATAAAAGAATTGATTTCCCTTTGTTTTGTCTATGTTAAATGTTTTTGTTATGTCTTCTGATTTTTCATTATATATTTTGGGATTTTTTTTGTCGAACCCTCTAAATATTTCATATATTTCCCCGATTATCTAATGTGTATTTCATTTTCCCTGAGAATTCTCCATTGTTCCAGGGTTTATATTTTTCGAAGTCTGTTATGTTTTTTCCATTTTTATTTTTTGATGCACCAAAAAATATTCCTGTTATGAATTTTAATAATGTTGATTTTCCACTTTCGTTTTCTCCATATATTAAGTTTATTCCATCATTAAATTCTATTTCTTTATTTTCTATTTTTCCAAAGTTGTTTATTTTTACGTTTTTTATTATCATTTACATCGCCTCTAATCCAATTTCTATTGCTTTTAATAATATTTCTTTTTGCTCTGGTTCTTCTTTTATTTTTTCTAATAGTTGTTTTACAAATATTCCTTTTAAATTATTTTCCCCCGCTATTTTTTCTAAGTCGTATTTTATTTTTGTATGGTCTTTTATTTTTATTATATTGTTGTTTTCAATGTATTTTTCTATTTCATATTTGTTTATTTCGAATTGTCTATTTCCTGTTAGTATTATTTTATAGTATTTATTTTCTTGTGTTTTTGTTTCATTTATTTTTTCTATTAGTTCTTCTTTTGTTTGAATTTCTGTAATGTCTATTTCGTGTTCTATAAATTCTTTTTCGTCTATTTCTACAAATTTTGTTGTTAATTTTTTTGTTTCTTCATCTATATTTCCTACTATCATTCCGTGGGTTCCTAATTCATCAAAGCCTAATGATATGGTTGAGCCTGGATAGATTATGTTTTCTTCTATTTTATTGTTTGTTTTATGTATGTGTCCTAATGCTATGTAGTTAAAACCTAAGTTTTTTAATTTTGTTTTGTTCATTGGGTTATATTCTAAGTCTTCTGTTGCTCCTCCTTCTATGCTTCCGTGTGCTAATAGTATGTTTATTTTTTCTCTATCTTTTATTTCTATTTCATAATATTTTGAATTTTTCATATAGAAGTCGTTAAATCCAAATCCGTAAATGTTTACGGCTTTTTCTTCTATTTTTTCTATGTTTTCTTTGAATATGTGTACGTTTTTGTTCCAATTAAATTTGTTATAGTATGAGTTTTTTAAGTTTGGGTCGTGGTTTCCCGGTACTATGTATATTTTTGTTTCTTGTATTTGTTTAAATTGGTTGTTTATGTATTCTATTGTGCTTTGTTTTACATATTCGTGTTCATACAAGTCTCCACAGATGAATAGGTATTCTATTTTGTTTTCTTTTATGTATTCTATTATTTTTTTTAGTGCTTTTCTTTGGTCTAATCGTCTTGTATTTCCTAGTTCTTTTTTGTTTAGTGTTGTAAATGGTGTATCAAAGTGCATATCTGCTATATGTACAAAGTTCATATTTTGTCTCCTTTATTTTTTTGTTATAATATCATATATTTTTGTTTTTCGCAATAATTTTGTAAACATTTTTTCGTTTTTTACTTGACTTAAATACAAAATTAGTGTATATTATTTATTATAGAAAATGGGAATAAGCAATGTGTGTTGCCGCTTTACTACATAGTTTAACTATGAGAAAGTGAGGTGGTGTTTATGGTAGATTTTTTACTTTTCCTAATTTTAGGATTTATGTTTTCTTTAACTGTAAACGTAGCCTTATTAGCAGTTATTTATATAATTTGGTCAAATAAGGAATAAATAAAAACAACACACCTTTGCGTTGGTAAGCAGATGTGTTGTTTTCTACTTTTTAGTGGTAACTACATTATTTGTCAATTCTCATTTTCTATAATTATTATACACAAATTTTTATTAAATGTCAATTTAATTTCTTTAAAAATTAAATTAATTCTTGAATTTCTTTTTTTTCTTTCATTTCTTCACTCATAAAGTCGTAGGCTCGTTTGTCTTGCTTTATTGCTGCTACTGCAATTTCTATTGTTTCTCTTAATTTTTTACTTGCGTATTTGTATATTAGTCCTTTTTTTGTTACGGCTTGTAATACTACTTCGTAGTCGTTTCTTAGGTCTTGTGATGCGTAGTATAGGACTTGTCCGTCTTTTTTTACTCCTTCTAGTATTATTTCTCTGTCTGATTTTAGTCTTTCACTTGCATAGCATATTGTCCAGGCATTTTTCTTTACTGCTTCTAATACTATTTCTTTATCATCTTTTAGTTCTTTACTTGCAAATTCTAGTGCTTCTCCATCATTTTTTACCGCTTCTAATACTATTTCTTTGTCGTTTTTTAATTCTTCACTTGCGTATTCTAAATTTTTTCCCGCTTCTTTTACTGCTTCTAAAATTATTTCTTTATTATTTGATTGTTGTTTTAGTTTTTCTATTTCCATTATTCCCACCATAAATATTTTTGATAGTTTTATTCTAACATATTTATTATTGAAAAGTAAATATTTATTGAGAATAATTGTAAAAATTATATAAACATATTTTCGATATCTGCTTGACTTAAATACAAAATTAGTGTATATTATTTATTATAGAAAATGGGAATAAGCAATGTGTGTTGCCGCTTTACTACATAGTTTAACTATGAGAAAGTGAGGTGGTGTTTATGGTAGATTTTTTACTTTTCCTAATTTTAGGATTTATGTTTTCTTTAACTATAAACGTAGCCTTATTAACAATTATTTATATAATTTGGTCAAATAAGGAATAAATAAAACCAACACATTTCGCTTGCCGGCAATGTGTTGGTTAATACATACGTGGCAACCACATTTTGTGGTTTCTCATTTTCTATAATATTATACACAAATTCTTATTAAATGTCAATTTGATTTTTGAAAAATTTTAATTGTTTTTGTTAATATTAGAAAATTTATTTTTTAAATATGTATTTGTTAAAATAATTTGAATTGCAAAAATTGTATTACTTGTAGCAATTGGTATTATTAGATCTTCTTTTATAACGTCTCTTTTTCTTTTTTTAATTTTATCTATTGATTCTTGATTTGTACTACATCCATCTTGTTGAATTTTAACATTTTCTTTGGCATTTCTATAACCTACTTCGGCTGCCTCTAATGTTATAATATCAGTATATAACTTTTTATAACCACAATATAGTTGGCTTGAAATGGCTAATATCAAAAATACTATCCATACTATATGTAATTTATTTATTAATATATGTATATCTTTTTGTATTGTATAATTATAACATATTATCTTTGTTGAAATAATTATACTAAGAATTGAGGATAATATTGATTTTAATATAATAAGTACATCTTCTATTTTATAGTTATTAATCTTAAATAAAATACATATTCCTATAACAATTCCAAAAAGAATTATATTAAGAAGAATCTCGATGATTATATATATTAAAGTAAATCTAATTATTGCTGATGAAATTGATATTCCTACTTTTACATTAGGTGATTTATTTTTAAACATAATATTATTTTCTCCTTACATTTATAGATATAAAGATAAAATTTATCTATTATGGACTTTATCATATATTTTTTATAAAATCAATAGAAAAATAAAATGTTTTAAAACATTTTTTCGTTTTTTAATTGACGATGTTTCTTTTTTAGTATATAATATTTACATAAAAAATTACTTTTAAAAGGAGTTATTATGGAAAAAAATAATGCATTTGTTACTGTTCTTAGTACAGATTCATACTTACCAGGTGTATTAGCATTGTTTGAATCATTAAAACGCACTAATTCTAAAATTAATACATTTGCTGTTGTTATAAATGAAAATATACAAGAGGATACTAAAAAGAGATTACAAAAAGAGGGATATAGGGTCATTTTAAAAGAAAGTATTGCT
>CANOPV010000020.1 GCA_947568605.1 uncultured Clostridium sp. | reverse complement strand
AGTTGTCGCCCGCAAAAGCAATTTTGAAATATTTAGCTCGAATTTCATTAAATAAGATGTTAAAAAAATAATACTTTAACTCGAATTGTATTTTGAAAAATTTAGGGTCGTATTTTAGGTGGCTCTAAGCCACTTTTGTTCTCTAAATTTTAAAAAATTTAATATACTGATTATTTTTCAAATTTAAACTTCAATACTAACAGCGTGAGCAATACCAGGTATAGATTCGCCTTGTTGATTAGTAGTAGAATTAGTCAAAGCACCAGTTGCAATTAATAGAATTTTATTTAATTTTTTAGTTTTTAACTGATTAAATAAAAATCCAGAAAATACAGTAGCACAACAAGCACAACCGCTACCACCAGAATGAGTATCTTGTGTTTCTTTATCAAAAATTAAAACACCACAATCATTATAATTAGATTTTATATTATAACCCTCAGTCTGAGCCATTTCTATTAAAATTTCTTTACCAATGTAACCTAAATCACCTGTAAAAATACCATCATAATAACTTGGATTTCTACCAGTATCTTTAAAATGAGTTAATAAAGTATCTAACGCCGCAGGAGCCATAGCAGCACCCATATTATTTGCATCTTTTATACCCATATCAACAATTTTTCCAGGAGTTATATGAGTAATAAAAGGACCAGTACCATTTTTAGAAACAATTGCGGAACCCGCACCTGTTACAGTCCATTGTGCACTTGGAGGTCTTTGATTTCCTAATTCAAGAGGAAATCTAAACTGTTTTTCAGCACTACAAAAATGACTAGAAGCAGCACATAAAGTATTATTTGCACCTCCGCCGTCAATAAATACAGAACCTAAACACAATGCTTCAACAAAAGTTGAACACGCTCCAAATATTCCGAAAAAATGGAATATTAGATTCTCTAAGCCCAAAACTAGAAGAAATACACTGATTAAGCAAATCACCTGCAAAACAAAAATCTATTTTATCACTAGATAAACCAGATTTAGCAATAACAGAATTAACAGTTTCTCTAATAATTTTACTTTCAGCCTTTTCCCAAGTTTTTTCGCCCCAGAATTCATCTTCTAAGCACTTATCAAAATATTTAGAAAGAGGACCATCAGCTTCTTTTGGTCCAACAATACAAGCAGTATCTAAAATTGTTGGAGGAGCATCAAATTTAATAGTTTGAGAACCAATTTTTTGCATAAAATCATTCCTTTCGATTTAATTATTATAAAATATGATATTTTAGTTACTATTTAAATAATTAGTTACTATGCTTCGCTTTCTTCGGCTTAAAATTATTTTTTTAAAATTTTAAACGCTTTACTGGTCGTCGTTAAAATTTAAAAAAAGATAATTTTCGCCTCACGCTCCGCTTTAAATATTCCTAACTAGAAAAGTATTTTAAAATTGTAGAGAAATGTAGGGGCGAACATTGTTCGTCCGCTCTTCGAAGGCTAGACCCTATTAATGTAGGGGAGAAATCGGAAAGGTTACCCGTGAGATTTGACCGAATTTCGCCCTAAACAAAATTATAGAATAATTAAATTTTACGATGTAGGGGGCGGAGAGTGTCGTCCGTTCTTCGAAGAAATTTCTTAAAAATATTTATATTTTTTAGCAATTTTGCTAAATTACGATTGTTTCTTTATTAAAATATTTGTCTTTTTCTAAACAGCAATTCGAGTTAAAAGATTATTTTTTTAATGAAATTATGCGACAAGTTTGCAAAGCAAATTGGAGCCAATGAATTAAAAAAATAATTTTAACGAAGAATTGCTTAGTTTTAATTAAAAAATAATAATTTAAACCAGCGTAATCGATTGTGTATTGAAAATCAAATACACAATACCAACAATTATAGACGCAGAAATACCAAAAACCAAAACAGGACCTGCAACAGTAAACATCTTTCCACCAACGCCCATAACATAACCCTCAGACTTATACTCCATAGCAGGAGAAACAATAGAATTTGCAAAACCTGTAATAGGAATTAATGAACCCGCACCAGCAAATTTACCAATCTTATTAAATATATTAAGACCAGTCAAAAATGCACTAAGACCAATTAAAATTATAGAAACAATAGTACTAGAAATTTGAATATCTAATCCTCTTGATTTACATACATTTAATATAATTTGACCAATGCAACAAATAAGACCACCAACCCAAAAAGCATTAAAACAATTTTTTAATATAGGAGAATTAGGAGACTTTTTTTCAACATAATCTTGATATTGCTTTACACTCTCAATTTTATCCATAAAATTTCAATCCTTTCTTTAAAATTACATATAGTAATAAAAATATATTTTATTTCTTTCAAAGTAAATTTTATTAATTTTGACTTCTATTAGTATCAATAGTAAAAGACAAATCTAAATCTACAAAATACTCTGTAATTTTATCTTCATTTACTTTTGCTCTTTGATCTAATATTTTTACAGAAGAAATATAATCTAATGTTTTAGAAGCTTCTGTAATGGTTTGAACAATAGCATCTTTCCAAGAATTTTGAGAAGAACCTGTAACGATAATATGTTTTTCAGTAGACATTTTAATACCTCCGATTTTTTAAATTTTAAATATATAATATCCAAATAAGTAAAAAATATACAAAATTATAAAAATAAATAAAACATTACAAAAATATTACAGAAATATTACATTTATATTATAATTCTTCTAATAGTATTGACTTTTTTTGAAAAAAATATAAAATAAATGTATAAATTAAAATAAATTGTAGAAGAAAAGAATTTTTTGACATTTAAAATAAAAAATACAAGTATTAATAAAAAATAAATGCAAAATATAAAAATATAAAAAAACAAAAAAATATAGATAGAAGGAGGAAAAATGTCAACGTGTTTAGGAATATATATAGAAAATAACTTAATCAAATATGCTAAATTATCAAAAGAAAATAACATTATAAAAGTAGAAGCATTTAATATAAAATTTTATGATAAATTAGAAGAAGCATTAGAACAAATTATTTCTGAAACTTACAGTTACAGAATACCAATTAGTATTAACTTATCAAATGAAATCTACAATTATTTTCATATATTCAGTTTATTAAATAAAAAAGACATTAAAAGTGTAATAAACACCGAATTCGAATCTATATGTTATGAAAATGGAAAAAACAAAGAAGGGTATGACACAAGATATATATTAGTAAAAGATTTAGAAGATAAAGAAAAAATAAAAGCAATACACATATCAGCAAATAAAACAGATATAGCAAGAAAAACAAATAAACTAGAAAAAAACAGAATTACATCAATATCACCAATAGGAGTTAGTATAACAAACTTATTGGAATATGAAAATAAAGAAAATGTAATAATAGTAAACATTGAAGATAAAACAACAATTACAACAATAATAGATAAAAATGTTTATAATGTAGATATTTTAAAAGAAGGAGCAGAAGAAATATTTCAGAAAATTAATCAAAAAGAAAACTCTTATTCAAAAGCTTATGAAATATGCAAAAGTGCAACATTATATACAAGTGAAGCATTAGACTTAAATATAGCCGAAAATGACTATTTAGATGAAATTATGCCAACATTGTATGAAATAGCAGGAAAAGTAAGAAAAATAATAAATGAAAATATGAACAAAATTGATAAAGTATATATAACAGGAACTGCATCTGTTATAAACAATATAGATATATATTTCCAAGATTACTTAAATGATACAAAATGTGAAATACTAAAACCCTACTTTTTAAAAAATCTATCAACAAATGTTAATATAAAAGATTATATAGAAGTAAATTCAGCAATAGCATTAGCATTACAAGGATTAGGCGAAGGAATAAAAGAGGTAGACTTCAAAAAAACTTCTAAATTTAATGACTTTATACAATTAATGAATACAGATATTGGTGGAAGTAAAAAAACAACATCAACAAAAAAGAAAAATTTTGATTTTAACTTTGACCTTGATTTCAAAACAAGTTTTTCAAAATCAGAAAGAGCGATATTAAGAACAATAGGAGGAATATTACTATTACTTGCAGTATATACAGCAGGAACAATGTTTATTAATAATGAAATAAATAAAAAAACAGATGAAGTAAAAATTGCAACTGTAAAGCAAGAAGAACAAATATTAAATTTAAACAAAGATAAAAGTAGTGTAGATTCAAGAACAAATGAATATGCAAAACTAATAAACAATTTAGAAGCAATAAATAAACAAATAGCAAATAATTCAAAAACTAAAAATTCAATACCAACAC
This sequence comes from uncultured Clostridium sp., assembly GCA_947568605.1. Lineage (GTDB taxonomy): Bacteria > Bacillota > Clostridia > TANB77 > CAG-508 > CANRES01. Next base: position 5,675 of record CANOPV010000020.1, on the reverse strand, counting down.
TACTAAATCAAATAATGTTTGTAATTCCAAAAAATGTACAATTAACATCAATACAAAATACAGAAGGAACACATATAGTAATAAATGCAGAAGCAAAACAATATGAACAATTAGGATATTTTAAAGCAATATTAAAAACAGAAAACATCTTAACAAATGTTACATCTGATAGTGCTGTTAAAGAAAATGGAGTAGTTAAAGTTAAAATAGAAGGAGATATAATATGAGAAGAATTTTACTATCAATATTAACTATACTTTTAATTATATTAGTATACTTTACATTTACAAACGGTATCTCAATAGGTAGTTTCAAAATTCTATCTTGGAATGAACTTGTAGAAAATAACAATAAATTAGACAAAAATATAGAAGATTTAGAAATATTATCAAGTGTATTATATCCACAAGAACAATCAAAACTAAATGATAGTTATAAACAATTAACACTTAGAAAAGGCGAGTACGCAGATTTAGTACTATACAGCACAGAAAATGAACTAGAAAAAGCAAGTCAAACAGAAATATATGAAACAGAATTTTTATGGACAAAACTTGGAAATTATGCAACTAAAAATAATGGAATAGATATGAAAATAGATGTTGTAAAAGGAAGTAGTGGACAACCTAACCAATACAATTTAAACTTTACATTAATAGGAGAATATATATACATTTCAGATTTTATATCAGCGGTAGAAAATGATGCAAAATTGGGATTTAGAATAGATAAATTCTTATTAGTGCCAAAAATTGAAAATTCATCTAATAATAATCAATCAGAAGAACAAACAGAACAAAAAGTAGACACTAATTTATTACAAGCGACATTTACAGTAGAAAATGTTGGAATAAATATAAAATCTAACGATTCAGTGAAAACTCAAAACACAAGTATAAATGAAGCAAATACTGTAAAAAATCAAAATACAAATACAAATTCTACAAACACAGTAAAAGATGACAACACTAATACTACAAATAAACAAAATACTACAACATAAAATTAAAACAAAGGAGAAAGTAAGATGATAAAAACTCTAATAAAAGAAACAATAATAATGTTATTATTATTAATAGCAATTATATTAGGCTTAGGAGTATTATTATACGATTATATTCCAAGTAGTAAAATTGTTCCAACAGTTTTACCCTATGAAACTCCAACTAATATAAAAGAAGAATTGGCGGAAAAAGTAGTAGATAATAAAGAAGAAGTAATAATAACATATCAAGTAGATTCAAAAGACTTAAATATATATGAAAAAATAAAATCATATAATGCAGGAAATCCAAACCCATTTTCATATTATACAACAGGTACTACAAATAACAATAACAACAATGATGGAGCAAATAATACAAATTCCAATATTCAAAACAATACAACAAATGATGGGACATTTTTTAAGAATAATGGAACAAAATGATTTAGGTTATATTTATTATATATAGATATACAAAATTTTATAAAGGAGGAATTTTATATGTTAAAATCTAGTAAAGGTATTACATTAGTAGCATTAGTAATAACAATAATACTACTATTAATATTAGCAGGTGTAACACTTAAAATAGTTTTAGACGATGATTTTGTAGGAAAAACACAACAAGCAGTAGATAAATACAATGAAGCATCAACTAATGAAACAGAGCAAATCCAAAATTTATTTCAAAAAATGACAAACATACTAGAAAGATATGATAACACAACACCACCAAATGCATAGTTTATGTTTTATTCAAGTGTTACACTTAGGCATATACATTAATTATATGTATATGCCTGTTTTTAAAATTAATGAATGGAGAAGATAATGGAAATATTTCTATACTTATTAATATTTATAATGGGAACATTTTTTGGAAGTTTTTTTACACTTGCTGTATATAGAATTCCATTAAAACAAGATATATTATATACACATTCATATTGCCCAAAATGTAAACACAAATTAAACATATTAGATTTATTCCCAGTATTTAGTTACATATTTCTAAGAGGAAAATGTAGATATTGTGGAAATAAAATAAGAATAAGATATTTAATATTAGAAATATTATCAGGTTTAGCATTTTTATTATATGCTCTATCATTAAAATTTAATTTTATGTATTTAGAAATATATAAAATAATAAAATTTTCTTTTGGAATATTATACTTTGTAAGTTTATTTATTATAGCAGGAATAGATAAAGAAAATAAAAATATTCAAAAATCATTATTAATATATGGTTTTATTATTTCAATAGTATATATAATATATGTATGTACAAATAATCTAAAAGTTGTATATTCATATACTATATATTTATTTATAATGCTAATTTTAATAATTATAAATGAAATATTAGTACATAAATATAATAAAAACAATTATATAATACAAATATTAACACTATGTACTTATATAATTATATTTAATAATATAATAAGTCTAATATTATCATTAATATTAACAGCAATAATTATAATATTAAAATATATTATAAATAAGATAAAAAAGAAAAAAGAAAAAATCTCAATAGGGTTTTATTTATGTGTAATTAACATTATATGTATTATTATAACGAATTTTATATTTATTGCAATTCTTCGTTAAAATTATTTTTTTAATTCATTGGCTCCAAAGACTAAAGTCATATTGTCGCATAATTTCATTAAAAAAATAATTCTTTAACTCGAATTGCCCTAAAAATGCTAAATTAAAAAATGTAGAGAAATGTAGGGGCGAACATTGTTCGTCCGCACTACAACGGCTAGACCCGAATAAATGTAGGGCGATTTTAATCGGCCGTTCTTCGAAGAAATTGCTTAAATCTTGGCCCCTTTAATAAGGGGGCTGTCGTGCAAAGCACGACTGGGGGTTCAGTAAATAAAAATTTATATTAACAATATAATAGAACCCTCTGGCACTTCGTGCCACCTCCCTTAAATAAGGGAGGCAAGAATTTGACTCTTTTAACAAAGGTGGTATCACATCGAAGATGACTATAGGTTCTTGGAGGTAAATTAATGAAAATAAAAGAAAATAAAGGTTTTACAGGAATAGATATTTCTGTTTCAATAGTTATCATACTAATTACAATTTCAATTATAGCAACAATGATGTATAATTTATATCTAAGTGGAGCAGGAATAAAAAGAAATGTAATTGCAACAGATTATGCAATAAATATATTAGAAACAATAGAAGCCACAGACTATGAAGAAGTTACATTTAAAAATAATGAAGATGAACAATTAAAATTAAAAAAGAAATTAGATGAAATATTAAAAAAAGAAAGTAAAATAAGTAATAATATTTATAACTCAAATGTTAATAATTTTGATATAGAAATTATCATAGAAAAATATAGTGATAGATTTAATAATTTAGAAGTTAAAAAGCAAGATTATATAAAAATTATAACAGTAAATATAAAATATAATTTAGGAAAAGATTCAAATAATTCAACAAATACTGAAACTTTAACAATAAGAACGTTAAAAACAATAAAATAAGAAAGGAAATCTTGTAAAAATGAGAAATAAAAAAGGTATAACTTTAATTGCCCTAACTATATATGTTATTGTATTTTCTATAATTATTGGAATTATTACAACAATCACATCTTACTTTTATAATAATGTTATAAATTTTGATGAAACAACAAAAAGTTATGCTGAAATTAATAAATTTAATATGTATTTTTTGCAAGACATAAAAGAAGAAGGAGTTAATATTACAAATTTTTTAGAAGATGAGAATAAAGAAAAAATAGGAATAACATTATATAATTCCAAAAGTTATGAAACAAATATATATAAATTTGAAAATAATGCAATTTATAGAAATGGAAATCTTATATGTAAAAATATAAATTCACTTAAATTTAAAATAGACCAAAACAATAAAAATATTATAAATATATATATAGAAACACAAGGTGCAATTATACAAAATAGAACAATGATATATACATTAAAATCATAAAAATTGTTAAATTTATGTAATTATTACTAAATACTATAAAATTTTGAAAATATACGATATAATAGATATAGGTATAAAAGGAGGAATTTATATGGCACGAACACAACCAATAGGAATAGAATTAGTAAGAAAAGGATTGATAACAGAAAGAGATATACAAAATGCACTAAACTACCAAAAAGATAATCAAAATGAAAAAATTGGAGATATAATAAGAAAATTAAATATATGTGATGAGACGGCTCTAATAGAAGCGATTGGAGAAATAATTGGAGAAAAAGGAATAATACTAACAAAAGAAAAAATTAACATAAAATTTGAAGAATACATATCAATAGACATTGCAAAGAAAAATAAAGTTATACCATTTGATATAGAGAGTGGAAAAATAAAAGTTTGTTTTGCAGATACTACTAATAGAAAAATAATAGATACAATAAGATTATTATTACTAAATAAAGGGTTAGTAATGGAAAGATATATAACTTTTGAGGGAATTATAAATGACATTTTAAAATCTTTTGAAGGAAAAGTAACAGATAATATAACATCTTCAACAGATGTAACATCTTTGGTTGATAGTATTATAAAAACTGGGATGGAAAGAAGAGCAAGTGATATACATTTTGAGCCAATGGAAGATTCTTTAAGAGTACGTTATAGAATAGATGGAGAATTATTTACAGTAGCAAATATGGAAAATTCAAAACAACAGCAAATAATAGGTAGATTAAAAGCAATATCTAATATGCACCAAGAAAAACAAGAATCACAAGATGGTAGAATTATATTATATCCAGAATACAATATTCGTGTATCATCACAAAGAAATGTATATGGAGAAAAATTTGTATTAAGACTATTAAAAAAGAATACAAACATAAAAGAATTATTTGAGTTAGGATTTCCAAAAGATGAAAAGACAGTAAAACAATGTTTTGATAAAAGAAATAGTATAACAATTATGGCAGCACCAACAGGAGAAGGGAAAACAACGAGTTTATATAGTATAATAAATTATTTAAATAGACCAGAAATAAATATAACAACAGTAGAAGACCCAGTAGAAATACGAATACCTGGATTAAACCAAATAGAAATTGATGCAAAAATATCATTTTCAGATTCTCTAAGAACAGTATTAAGACAAGACCCAGACATAATTCTTGTTGGAGAAATAAGAGACCAAGAAACTGCTGAAATAGCATTTCAAGCAGGACAAACAGGACATTATGTATTATCTACAATACATACAATAGATGCAATAGAAGTTATAACAAGATTAAGAAAAATGGGAATATCAAATTATGATATATCAAGTACACTTGCAACATCAGTTTCACAAAGATTAGTACGAAAATTATGCCCACATTGTGCACAAGAAAGAAGTTTTACAGAAGAAGAAATAGAAAAAATGCAGTATATAGGTAAAAAATATAATGTAGAATTTGATTTTAGAGATAAGAAAACTTATGAGGCAATAGGATGTAAAAAATGTAATTATGTAGGATACTATGAGAGAATAGGTATATTTGAAATTCTAGTAATAGATGATACAATTCGTGAACTAATAGCACAAGATGCATCAACATTAAAAATAAAAGAACAAGCATTAAATGGTTTATATAAACCACTAGTAATAGATGGAATATATAAAGTATTAGATGGAATAACAACATTAGAAGAAATCAATAAAAAA
>CANOPV010000019.1 GCA_947568605.1 uncultured Clostridium sp. | reverse complement strand
ATTTTCATACATATAAATACCATAAGAACCAAAAAATTTAATATTAAAATTATTAAAAAGAAAGAGGAAAGCAGAACAGAAAAAGTTTATGCTGTAGTTCCTAAAACATTAAAAGACTAATTAAAAAAATATGTTGCTTCAATAGCAAAAGAAGATAGAAAAGCGACTGAAAGTGAAATTATAAATAGAGCATTAGAAGAATACCTTGAAATTAAAGCTAATGAAAAAAGTGTAAGTAAATTAGAAAAAATGTTAGAAAAAATAATAGAAGAAAAGTTAAGTAGAAAGTTTGAAAGACATATTGCATTGTTAAGTAAGAGTGCAAAAGCAAGTTTTTCTTCAATATTTTTACAAGCTTATGTATTATCATACATATTTAATAGTGAAGATGATCAGCAATTCATAAAGGATAAAATCAATCTTGCAAATAAATTGGGTTATCAAGCAATAAAATCTCCATATTTTGAAGATGACATCACTAGAATATTACCTAAGGACTTAAATTTTAAAAATTTAATATAAGGAGTAGTATATGGAAAAAGATTATAAAGAACAATTAAAAAGTGTATGTAAAAAATATAATTTTAAATATGTAGAATACTCTGAAAATAAAATAGCATTATGTGCAAAAGATACAGATAGGCATTGGAGTGATTGGATTAAATTAGATTTAAAGAATAAAGATGTAACATTGGTAGGAAATACAGATAATTGTAATTTTTGGTTTTGTGATACTAGAAAAGATATGACACCAGAAAAAATAATAGAATTTGTAGCAGACCTTAATACTATGCTTCGTAAATTTAATAATTCATATATTTCTGTAAAATCTTTAATAGATCCAGAAGATTGGCAAGAAGTTGCAAAAGTACAAGACGCTTATGAGGATAATAGATATAAAATTCAATTTGAAGAAATTGTGTTTGGTTCAGATAATTATATTTATTTTTCTATATTAAAGGAAGAATATTTATTTAATGGATTATTTAGAATACACGATCCTTCAAACGGAAATGATATGACGTTAGTTAGTATAAGTGATTGTGAAAAGAAGAAAGATCAAGATTTCTTTAATGCACATTGGGAAGAAATAGAAAATGAACTTTGTGAACGTGCAATAGAAAGACAAATTTCAGATGTTATTGAAAAAATAAATAGTTCTAATAATTCTCATTTATTTAAAGGTATTGCTAATTGTGTTTTAGATGAATTAAAAGATGATATGAAAAAAGGAAAAATTAGTGAATATTTAAAAGTTGATTATGATTCTGTAATAAATATTACAGAAAGAATTTTAGATGATGAATACTTTATAGAAAGTGTAAGTAGTTGTATATGCTATGCAATTGATATGAAGGAATCAGAATTAGAAAATATGCAAGAATCAGAAAAATCTTTGTAAAAAGGAAATATAGTAAATGGATAAAGATAGATTTAGTGATGGAGTTTTCTTTAAATGGTTAAATCAAAAAGAAATATATAAAAAGTATGATAATAAAGGTAGGTCAATACGAATACAAGCGTATTTAGACGAGCTACACGAAGATTATATTGCTACTAGACCAGGTGCTGATTTTGGAGATGATTTACACGGACTTTTTGGATATATAAATGGTAATTCTAATGTGGAAAAAATGGATTTAAAGGAAATAAAAAAGTATGTAGTAAATAAAACTTTAAACAATATAGATATATATAAAACTGTAATTTCACTTAGTGAATCTGACGCAATTCAATATGGATATACAATTAAAACTGCTTGGAAAGATTTAATAATTGAACGAATAAATGAAATAGGGGAACAGTATGGAATAAAACCAGAAAACATTGAATGGACAGCTTCATATCATTCTAAAAAAAATAATCCACATTGCCATTTGCTTTTTTGGAATAAAAATCAAAATTTAGAACTTCAAAAGAAACCATTTGTTAGATATAAAAAGATTAGAAAAGCATTATCAAAAAGTATATTTAAACTAAAATTAAAAAGTTTATATGATATTAAAAATGTTTCTAAAAAACAAATAGCAAATTTAACAAATGAGGAATTGCAAAAATATAAAGATACACTAAAAGAATTTTATAAGAATCCAGATATGCAATTAAGAATTGTAGATACAGATAATGAAGAAAAAATAATAATGGATAGCTTAAAAGATTTAGAATTAGAACATCATATTTATATTTGTGATATAGAAGAACCTAATAATTTTACAGAAATAAAGAAAATAGAGGTAGACAGATTTGAATTTAAAAATTGTGGAGAACAATCAATACTTTATAGGCAAAATTCTTTTTTAGACACAGCAGAGTTTTTAGCAAATTTCTCAAATTTAAAAGTATTTGATAGTAAAAGTGAGTTAGAAAATTATATAGCTCAAAAGAATAAAGAACATATAGACATAGAAAACAAACTTAAAGAAATAATGCCAGATATTTTTGGAATACCAATAATATCAAATAAATTCAAAGAGCAAAATTTCGATATTATTCTTAATAAAATAGCAGAGTTAAAAAGTATATCTAATAATTTTGAAAATGGTTATAAATACAAATATCAAATACCAGAAGTAAAGATGTATATAGATGAACTATCTAAACTTATTCTAAATACTTCAGAAGATTGCAAAAATGAATTTGATGAATACATACAAACATCAATAAATGTTTCAAGAATTATTGCTGATATTGATAATAAAAAGGACTATGAAAAAATAAGAAGAAGAGCAGAAAGCGAAATGTTTAACAAGATAGGAAATCAGATAATGCAATTTGTAAAAGAAGTTAGTTTTGAAGAATATATTAGAAGGAAACAAGAGTGGATAGATAATAGAATTAAATATGCAGAAAAACAAGGAATAAAGAAGGCAAATGAAGATATATATTTAAAACGATTTGAAAGTCAAAATGCTAGAAAGATGATAAATGATATATTTCAAATGCTATCAGAAGAAAACATATCACTTAATGCTTATTACAATAGATTAAAGAATAGTAGCAATTTATCTAAGCAAGCTAAGAAAGAAATATACTTAAAAAATAGAATGAAAGGAAATATAGATTGGGGATTAGAAAGATGAATTGTATTTTTTTTAAAGAAAAAGTACAGACAATTGATACAAAAATACAATTTTTAAAACCTGCAATCTCTTATTTTATCTATATAGTACAGATAATTAATACAAAATGTTCCACAATAAACATTAATATCAATTTTAATAACAATTTGCAAAAGGAATAAAAATGATTAATATTTTAATTTTTATAATTTCACTACTTGTTTATGGATTTTTATTAAGAATATTTGGCTATTCATATAAGACTTTTATTCAAGTAGTAATTAATGCAACTTTAGGCTTGATTGCATTGTATGTATTAAAGCTTATAGAAATTCCAGTACAAATAAATTGGATTTCAATAATAATTACAGCATTTTTAGGATTACCAGGAGTAGTTGTAATTACAATTTTTAAAAATTGAAAGGGGAAAAAAATGATAACTGATGAAACAAGGCGTGAAAGCTATCAAAAAATAATACCAAAGCAACCAGTTCGCTATGATCAAATCATTTACATATTAAAAAACAATCCAGAAGGAATGACAGCTAAAGAAATAGCAGTTGAATTACATAAATTGAAACTAATTCCAAGTACAGAAAGAAATTTTGTTTCTCCTAGATTAACGGAGTTAGTGAAACAAGGAAAAGTTAAAACGATAGGTAAAAGAGTTTGTCAATATTCAAATAGAAAGGTTGCAGTATTTAAAGTTATTTAGATAAACCATACAAAAGAGGAGAAAAATAATAATGAACAAAAGATTAAGTTTAAAAATAATAGGAATGATATTTGCATTTCTCATTAGTATATTTTTATCAAGTTTAATTACCTTTTGCTTAATGCAAATATTTTTAAAACAGCCAGAAGAAATTTTAAAAATAAATGTTTTTAGAGTTTTAGAAACAGTTGTAAGTTCTAAAGAAAGTATTCAAATTTTTGTATTAACCATTATAAGTTTTATGTTATTTGCTACATTTTCAGTTTTCAAATTCTTCAGAACAAAAGATTATCATAGCAAAACATATAAAGTAACGGACAATATTGAGATTCCTGTTCCAGTAGGTGGAAAGCAGACACAACACGGCTCTGTGTGGTGGTTGGATAAAAAGAATTTTAATAAAACATTTGGAACAAACACAATAGATCCTGAAAATCCTACAATACAAGAATTATTAAAAAGGTCAATTGATGATAAGGAAATAATAAAAAAATCTGAAAATGATGAATCAGTAAAAATTAGTTTAGATGTAGAACCATTACCAGAAGAATTAAGAAAACCTATCTTTTCTAAAGGTGGTTTAGTTGTAGGAAAAAAGGATAGAAAAATTATAAAGCCATATATAAAACATATAAAACTACCTAAGACAACAAAGTATTTAAAACTTCCTTCAATAAAAGTAAGAAAAGTTGAAGATGTATTTTTTATAAATGATGATTTACATTCATTAACAATAGGAGCAACGAGATCAGGAAAAACAAGAAGCTTAGTTCTTCAAAGTATAAATAATACAGCATTAGCAGGAGAGAATATGATAATTAGTGATCCAAAACGGGGAGCTGTTTGAATACACTTGTGTGGAATTAAAAAGGTTAGGATATAACGTATTAACACTTGATTTTAAAACACCATTAAAGAGTTCTAAATACAACTTTTTGCAACCAGTAATTGAAGCTATAAAACAGAAAAATACACCAAAAGCAGAGAATTATGCAAGTGATATAGTGCAAAGTTTAGTTGGAGATGTAAAAGGAAATGGCGAAGCTATTTGGAACAACGGGGAAAAGGCTGTAATAAGAGCGACTATAATGGCTGTCATAATGGAAAATATAGATAATCCAAAACTTCAAAATCTTCCTAATGTATATCATTTCATTGCAGAAATGTGTAAAGAGCAAGAAGATAAGACAACATTAATTGATACATATTTAGACTTTTTAAAAGAAATTGATAATACACACCCTGCAATTGCAAGTTTTGCACCTGCTCAAATGGCAGCGAGCAAAACAAGAGCGTCATTTTACACATCAGCACTTTCTACATTAAATATTTTTATGGATAGTTATGTAGCAAGTATGATTAGTGAAAATGAGATAGATATAAATAAATTTAATGAAGAAAAAACAGCACTTTTTATGATTTTACCAGATGAAAAAACAACCTTCTATGGCTTATGTAGTTTATTTGTTAATCAAGTATATACAAAGCTTGTAGAAATGGCTGATGAGAGGGGTGGTCGCTTAAAAATTCGTACTAATTTTATATTAGACGAATTTGGTTAAGGTAACTTTTCAGCAATACCTAATTTTCGGACGGATTTTTAACAGTTCGGACGGACGGAAGACGGAATTAAATTTAACTTATTTATTCAGAGTTTTAGCCAATTGAATGAAAAATATGGAGATAATGTAGCTCAAAATATAATTGATAACTGTTTCGTACTTAATTACTTGAAAACATCATCAGAAACAACTGCAGAGCGAATTTCAAAACGTATTGGCACTTATACTACAACAAGTTGGTCGGAGAGTAGTGATAAAAAATCTGATAATAGTGGAAGTAATTCTATGAATTTAATTTCAAGGGCATTACTAACAACAGATGAGATTCTAAGATTACAAAGACCATATTTGCTAGTTATGTGTGCTGGAACAGAGCCTGCTATAACTAACTCTCCTGATTTAAGTAAATGGACTTTTAATAAACTTTTAGGATTAGGAGATAAGAATTGGAACATTAAAGTAAGACAACTTAGAGAAGACGCAAGAGTTATTAGAGAAATAGTACCACTTGAATTATGGGATATAGATAAGCAGACAATGGAACTTAAACAAAAAAAGAAGGAGCGAGAACTGGAGGAAAGACGATTGAATTTTATGAAAAGACAAGGGGCAATCGAATATCCAAAGGGAAATTTATAGGAGGAAAACAAAAGATGAAAATTAAAGAAAAATTATTAACACTAGGAACATCATTAGGACTAGGCATAATGTCATTAAGTAATACGGTATTTGCTGACATTGTAACAGAAGTATCAGGTGGAGGAGAAATACAAAGTAGTAAAATTGGCACAGGAATGTTAAGACTTGTAAAGGATTTAACAGGAACATTACAATGGATAATTCCATTTGTGGGAGTAGGATTTATTTTGTGGCACATTTTTAAGATTATATCAGGAGATGAAAGAGATCAAGAAATACACAAAAAAGGAATTATTAAAGTTTTAGTTTGTATAGTAGTTGGTTTAATAGTAGTAACAATTGTAAATCTAATGGGAAGATATTTCTCATAATTCACGGAGGTAAAGAAAAATGAATAAAAAAGAACAAATTGAAAAAATGAATTTAGAAGTAAAAGAAAAATTGGATTTAACGGATAAAGAATATAAAGATTCAAAAGAAGTATTAAGCAGATTAAATGAAATGGATTTAGAAAATAATCCAGAATTATATGAAAATACGCAACCAGAAGTTAAGAATCCAACAGAAAGACAAAAGAAAATTAAAGAATTAGAAGAACGTAAAAAACAAGCAGAGGAAGAAGAAAAAACACTTATAGAAAACTTTTCAGAAGAGATAGGACAAAGTATAAAAGATACAGAAAAAATTTGGGGGTATTTAAAGCGTTATGCTTTAATTGGAATGGTTACAGGAGTACCAGGAATTGCATTAACTTGTTTATATGATAAATGGAAAGAAAATTCTATGGTAAAAGAGCTAAAGGAATTAAATCAAAAAGTTGTTGCAAGTCAAAATGAACCAGAATTGCATAAGGAACTAGCAGAAAAATATCAAAAATATGAAAGAGAATTTTGCAAAGTACATCATATTGACAAGATACAAGAAAATATCAAGAAATCTAATTCTTTTTTAGAGATAAAAAAGAATAAAGAAACATTACTTGGATTTGTTAATGAGATTAATAAATATAAAAATATAGATAAAAAAGAAACAGAAAAGGAATTTGAAAAATTAAAACAATTATCTGATGAGTTTATAAAACAAGAAGAGAGTAAAGAAAATATTGAAGAAGAAACAGTTGAAGAGGACGAAGAAATAGTAATAGAACCAAAATAAAATAGGAGGGAATTTATATGGTAGTAGGTGTTTTAATAGCAACAGCAATTTCATTTCTATTTGGATATATAGCTCAGGCAATTTTCAATTGGTTTAATGGTGTTTATGATGTTATGTTTTGGAACGCCTTTGCTATAGAAATAAATTTTAGAGGACTTTCAAATTTTAGTATTTCAGGACTTTATAATGCAGTTTATACTTTTGCAATTGCAGTATTAATAATGTTTTTTGTAAAAAAAATGATTGAAGTTTATATGGCTTGGTCAAATGGAGATCCAGAAGTAAGTCCAATGACAGTTGTTATAGGTTTTGTTAAAGCATTAATAATAATGATTTGTTTTGGATTTATATATACGCAATTTGCTTGGATTTGTTATGACTTATATCAATCTATTTTTATAGGAATGTTAGGGAATTTTCAAACAATGGGTGTAACAGTTGGAAATGTGGCTTGGAATATATTAGGAGCATTTTTCTATTTAATAATAGCGATTTATATGGTTCTAATATATTTCCAAACTCTAACAAGAGGTATTGAAATGTTTATATTACGTTTAGCGATTCCAGTAGCTTGTATTGGACTTCTTAATTCTGATGGAGGAGCGTTCAATGGATATGTGAAAAAGTTCATATCAAATGCTTTTACAGTAATAGTACAACTAACATTATTACAATTTGCAATTTTACTTATGAATAATGCACATATTATTTTGTCATTATCTACTGTAATGATAGCAAATAGAACGCCACATTTGTTAAGAGAGTTTATGGAAACATCAGGAGGAAATTCAAGTCTTGGTTCAAAAGTTTCAACAGCTACAAGAACAGTAAGCAGTTTTAAAAATATTGTTAGTAAAGGTAGATAAAAATGATTTATATACGAAAAAATTTAGATAATATATTACACCCTAATGAAGCCTATACATTAACTTATTTGGATAACAAAGGAAGATTAGTAAAAACAACAAAAGAAATTGATTTGTATAAGATTTGCAATCAATTATATGAAACAAAACAATTAATAGAAAAAGGAATAATAGCTTCTAGTAAATATGATTATGACGAATGTTGTAGTTATGTATATGGTTTCAATACAAGAAAAGCAATTGAATTAGTGAAAAAACATATACAAGATTTAAGTGTAACAATAATTCAAATTACATTAGATAAAGAACAAGTTTATTCAGTACAAAATTTAACGGAAGTATTAGAAAATACGAAAGAACAAATAAAAGTGAGAAATGAATTGATTAAAGAATATCAAGAAGAGGAAGAAAATTATAGAAAAGGTTTAGTAAAGAAAGTGATTCATATTCAATCAGAAAAGGATTTTAGAAATCAAGAAATATCAAGATATAAACGAAAAATAAAAGAATATGAAGAATCGTCAATCGAAAGATAAATTATAAAAATACGGAGGACAAAATGAGTAGAATATATCACATAGTAAATTATTTAGGATATTTAGCAGGTTTTGCTTGTGTACTAATGATTGCAGTTGCAGTTTATAAAATTCTAACTGGAGATGATATGGAATATAGAAGATATTTAACCAGGATAAAAAATGGATTAATAGCATTGATTCTTATATTAACAATTAGTACCACAAAAAATCTAGTATTAACTTATTTTCCATACGTTCAGTCAGCAGACGCAATAGGAGATTTTTCAAGTATTCAAGTATCAGTAACAGATGGAACACTAGAAAAAGAAGCTAAAGATAAAAAAGGAAGATGGACTATTTCGATAGATGGAGAGTTGTATGTAAAAACAGATGTTAAAAAAATAAATTTTGGTAGTTTTATGAACTCTTGGAAGAAAGATGTTGATGTGTTTAAAGCGTATGATGAATGTCAAGGAATAACAAGTGGAGGAGTTGCAGAAGAAAAATATTATATGTATTGGACTAAGCACGATAATAAAAGTGTAGGACTACTTATCCCACCTGCCTTAAAAGGAAGTATACACAATGATGATGAATTTAAAGAGCTAATACTTAATCCGTGGATAAGTAGTGGTTGTGAATCTCAATATAAACACGTTGCAAATTAGGAGGATTTTGAGATGAAAATAGTAAAAAAGTCAAAAATGCCTGATGGAACAGATATACAAATTGAAGATTGGAAAAATGTTTATTCACATATTAAGACACTATCAATTGCAACATATCCAAAAGCCAAAAATACAAGTATGTCTGGTTTTATAGAAAGAAATAAAACATTTAGATTAGAATTATCAAAACTTGAAAATGATGAACAAGTAGAAAATATATTTAATGAATTAGAAAAAGGTACAATTTCATTAGAAGAGTTAAGCGACTATTTTTATAATGGTCATAAAGATATGTATTACTTAGGAATGGTTGATAATGAAGAATTACAAGAAGAATTAGATGAAGAAATATAATAGTTACCTTTTTAAAAAGGTAGAAAGGAACACAAAAGATATGGAAGATGAGAGTAGATTTCAAATAAATATGCCTGCTAATGTAAAAATAAGGGTTGAGATTATAAATGGTATTGGAATTAAAGAAATGATAACAACAGCAATAGCAGGAGTAATAGCAGTCTTTATAGCATTGATTTTTAATGCACTATTTAACAATTATTTAATTGCATTAGGAATATGGATTCTAATAACAGGTGCTACATTTATCTCTGTTATGAAAGACAAGTATAACACCTGTATAGCAGAATTAATAAACAATATGATTAAGTTTTATCAAAGACAAAGGATATTTAATTATGTAGTCAAGGAGGAACAATAATGATATTAGATCTTTTAAAAAGAAAAAAGAACAATTGCTTATTAAAGAAGCAAAGGAACTTGG
>CANOPV010000018.1 GCA_947568605.1 uncultured Clostridium sp. | reverse complement strand
GAATAGAGCCACACCCAATAAAAGTAAAAGATTTTGAAGAAGGAAATCCTTTTGTACAAGAAATAATTGATACAGGAATAAAAGTTGCATAATTTAGAAAAGAGATATTGGAGGACTTATATATGAAAAAAATCATACTATATATAGGAATAATATTTTTAGCAATAGTAATAATACTAAACTTAATATTTACAGCAAACCTTGATGTATCAGAACATATCACCATAAATAAAAATAGTATTATATATATTTTAGGACTTATATTAACAATAACATTAATATATATAATTACTAAAATAATTAATAAATACTTTTATAAAGAAGAAGACATAGAATCAAATAAAAAAATTAGAAGAATAGTTTTAACCATTTTTTTAAGCATATATACAATATTTAATATAATATGGCTACTTACAAAAATGCCAGCAGTAGTCGGAGACCAAATTCACGTATGTAACTTAGCACAAACTTTTTACAGTGGAAACTTAGAACAATTTTTACCAAATATGACGTATGCTGGAATTCCATTAAGCGAATATATGAAATTATATCATCAACAAATACCATTAGCATTTGTATACAGTATATATTTTAGAATGATGCATTGTGATATAATATTTATACTTAGAAGCCTAAACTTCATCGGAAATCTATTAATCATAATAGCATTATATAAAATAACAAATCAATTATCAAAAGAACATAAAACAAACAAAACACTATTATTCATATTAATATTGACATTTATAACACTACCAATGCTATCAACATTTATATATGGAGACATCCCAAGTTTAGCATTATGCCTATTTGCAGTTTACTTTATGATGAAATATACAGAAACCAAAAAAATAAAATATCCGTTATTTTCATCATTATGTACAATGGTAGCATATATGATGAGAATGAACAGTTTAATATTTGTAATAGCAACAGTAATATATTTAATATTAAACATATTTAAAGAATTCAAACAAACAATATGGAAAGAAAAACTAATAAATATAATAATAATTATAGCCTATATATTAATATCACTAATACCATCAGCACTTGTAAAAAATTATTGGCTAGATAAATATAATATGGACAAAAATAAATCATATCCAAATATAAGTTATATATTAATGGCAATGGAAGAATCATATAGAGGAAACGGCTGGTATAATGAAAGTATAGGAGAACCTGCATTAAGAGACCCTGAAAATGCAAAAACAGAATATGTAGAAAGAATAAGTAAAAGACTAACATATTTTAAAGAAAATATAGGATATGCCTTCAAATTTTACATTGATAAAATAGCATCAATGTGGACTGAAAATACATATTCAGCAATAAGAAGTAATTTAATGAATGACAATGACAAACTATTAAACTTCACAAACACACTAACATTTTATCAAAAAGCATTACTACTAGTAACCTGTTTGCTAAGTCTAATAAACATTATACAAAAAAGAAAGAACCTCTCAATAAATATAATATTTTTATTAACAATTTTTATAGGAGGCTTTGCATTTCATATATTATGGGAAGCAAAATCAAGATACATCATACCATATATAGTAGTATTAATACCATTAGCCTCTATTTATATTGATAATAAAATCTCTAAAATAACCCCCAGTCAGCTTCGCTGACAGCCCCCTTAAATAAAGGGGCCAAGATTAAGCAGTTTCTTCGAAGTTCGGACGACTGATAGTTGCCCCTACATTACTCTACTGTTTAATTATTATGCTTATATTCAATTTTATCATCTTGCCTTCCTTATTTAAGGGAGGTGGCACAAAGTAGCAGGAGGGTTTAATAAATTGTAAATAAAGGAGAATAAGAATTGGAAAAAATAAAAAAAATTGATATAAGACAAATACTATGGTATTTTATTATATTTAGTGTAATTGGTTTAATAATAGAAACAATATATTGTTATATAACAACAGGAGTAATAGAAAGCAGAAAAGGACTAATAATAGGACCATTCTGCCCAATATATGGTTTAGGAGCAGCAACAATAATTGCAATTTTCGGAAAAACGAAAAAAAATGTAAAAAACTTATTCATACAAGGTTTCATATATGGAAGTATTTTAGAATATGTAGTTAGTTACATATTAGAAGCAATCTATGGAATGAGATTTTGGAATTATACATATTTAAAATACAATTTAAATGGTAGAATATCATTAGTATATTCAATATTTTGGGGAGTATTAACAGCAATATTGATAAAATTTATTGCACCAAAAATGGATAAAATAATAGCCAAAATCACAAAGAAAAAAATAGTAACAATAATAATAGTAATATTTTTTATACTAGATACAATACTTACAATATGGGCAATTAAAACTTATAAAAATAGAATATTAAATAACAATCAAAAAATAGAAATAAATAATATAAAACAATACATAGAAGAAAAATGCTTTTCAAACGAAATAATGAGAAAAACATTCCCAAACCTAAGAATAAAAAATGAAAAAGGAGAAGAAGTCTTTATTAGAGAATATTTATAAAAAAAATTCATAAAATGTACAAGAGGTACAATTTATGAAAAATATATTAAATGTTACATTTATAATAATAGGCGTAATATTAGGAGCGGGGTTCGCATCAGGAAAAGAAATATATATATTTTTTGCAAAATACGGTAAAATAGGAATATTAGGAATAATAGTTTCGTTTTTATTTTTAGGGCTAATAATTTATAAAGTAATAAAAATATCAAATAAATATAATATAAATAATTATGAAGAATTTTTAGAAAAATTAGGAACAAAAAACACAATAATAAAAGCAATAATAAATATATTTTTAATAATATCATTTTATATAATGATAGCAGGGTTTACAGCATATTTTGAGCAAGAATTAAATCTTCCAAAAATAGTAGGAAGTTTACTAATAATATTATTATGTTACATAACATTTACGAAAAATATTAATGGAATAATAAAAGTAAATACTTTTTTAATACCAATATTAGTAATATTCATATTCATTTTTGGAATAAAAAATATTAGTGTAAATAATGAAAATATAATCGAAAATAATAAAAACATTATACAATTTATAATATCAGCAATTCTATATGCAAGTTATAATAGTATAACTTTAATTCCAATGTTAATACCAATAAAAAAATTAGTAAAAACACAAAAACAAAATAAAATTATTTTTTTATTAGTAACAATAATAACAATATTATTAGCATTAGTAATATACAATTTAATATCAAAAGTAGACATAGATATAAATACAATAGAACTCCCAACAGTATATGTAGCAAGTAAATTAGGAATAATTTATAAATATATATTTGGAATAATAATATTAGTATCAATATTTACAACAGCAATATCAGCAGGGTATGGATTTTTAGAAAACAATGCTAAAAATGAAAAAAAATATAAAATACTAAATATACTAATGTGCATAAGTGCAATATTTATATCAAACATAGGATTTTCAAAATTATTAAATTTATTATACCCAATATTTCGGAGTTTTAGGGTTAATACAAATTTATAGAATATTTGTATTAAAAAATTATACAAAATAGCAAGTTACACTTGCTATTTTTTTGTAAATAAAGTACAATAATATATATTAGGAGAGGTGGTAAAATTGAAAAAATTACCTTATGGAATAAGTAATTATGAAAGACTTGTAGAAGATGAAAAACTAGAAGAAATATCACAAATAAGAGATTTAAGAAAATACACAATAGTAACAGTATTATACAAAATGTATGTAGAAGAAATAAGGAGTATAAATTAGATGGAAATTATGCAATTTAAGCCAAATAGAAATAAAAAAATAAAAAAAATTGCAATCATAACATTTCTAAGTTTAATTATAATAGCAGGAATTATAATAACTTCTTTATATATTACAAATGAAGAAGTTAGAGAAAAATTTGATATATATATATTAAGAAAGCAAGTAACAGAACATAATACAGCACAAATATTGCTAAATTCAAAAGAAACTAGTGGAATATGTGCTTATGACAAATATATAGGAATATTAAACAAAAGTACATTAACATTATATAATAATTCAGGAAATGAAGTAACAAAAATAAATACTATGATAAGTACGCCAATATTTGAAAAAAACAATAAATATTTATGTGTAGCAGAAAAAAACGGACAGAAAATATATCTAATAAATGGAGAAAATATTAATTGGGAAAAAGAAATCGAAGGAAATATAATAGATGTAAATGTAAATAAAAATGGCTATGTATCAATTATAGTTACAGGAACAAGTTATAAAACGGTAATAATAACATTCGATGACAAAGGAAAAGAAATCTTTAAAACATATTTAGCCTCAACAAATGCAATTACAACTAGTATTTCAAATGATAATAAATATTTAGCAATAGCAGAAATAGACTCAACATCTGCAATAATACAATCAAATATAAAAATAATATCAATAGAAAAAGCAAAAGAAGAACCAACAAACTCAATAATATATACATATAAAGCAGAAAACAATAATTTAATAACAGATATAAAGTATCAAGATAAAGGAACATTAGTATGTCTATATGATGATTCTATACATATAATAGAAAATGAAAACGATATAGAATTTCTAAAAATAGATGAAAAAGCAGACTTCGTAGATATAAATTTAAAAAATTATATTGTACAAACTGTGGAAACAACAGAATTTTTTAAATCAAATATAAAATTATTAATGAAAAATGTAAATAACAAAAATGAAAGTTTATATTTAACAAGTGGAGTTTTAAAATCATTAGAAGTAAGTGAAAATATAGTAGCACTAAATTTTAGTACAGAAGTACATTTTGTAAATTCAAATGGATGGTTAATAAAAAAATATATATCATCACAAGGAATAACAGACATTGTTATAGGGAATTCAATTGCAGGAATTGTTTACAGAAACAAGATTGAAGTCATTAGTTTATAATTTTCGCCTCACGCTGCTCGAAGTTGTCGCCCGCAAAAGCAATTTTTAAATACCTTTTAGCTCGAATTTCGTTAAATAAGATGTTAAAAAATAATTTTAAGCCGAAGAAAGCGAAGCAAGAAAAAAATAATCAATTAAAAAGGAGATTTGATAATATGAATTTTATTGTAGATATAATAATTATTGCAATAATAGCATTATTTACATTTTGGGGATATCATAGAGGACTAATAGGAGTAGCATTTAAAATATTAACATTTTTTGTAGCAATATTAGTAGCACTATTTTTATATCAGCCAATATCAAATTTAATTATAAAAAATACAGATATAGATGAAAATATAGAAACAGCAATAATAGAAAAATTTTCAAGTAAAGAAAATGAGCAAGTAAACGAAGAAAATATTAAAAATATGCCACAAGTAGTAATAAATTACATAAAAAACTATACAAATGAAGTACAAGATGCAACAGTAGATATGGTAGCGAACCAAGTAGCAATAGCAAGTATAAATGTAATAGTAGCGGTAGGGTTATTTATAATAACAAAATTGACTTTAATAATATTTAGAGCAATTTCAAAAATAATTGCAGAATTACCAATAATAAAACAATTTGATAAAACTGGTGGAATAATTTATGGACTACTTCAAGGAATATTAATAGTCTACTTGATATTAGCAATAATATCACTATGTGCATCAATGATAGAGAATTTTGGAATTATAACAAGTATAAACAATTCATTTATTGGAAGTTACTTATATAATCATAATATAATTTTAAAAGTATTGTTTTAGTTATTTTGTTGTGCTTTTTTTGTTATACAATTCTTCGTTAAAATTATTTTTTTAATTCATTGGCTCCAATTTGCTATGCAAACTTGTCGCATAATTTCATTAAAAAAATAATCCTTTAACTTGAATTGTCCTAATAAAGTAATTTTTAAATAAATAATAAAAATAATTTTTTGCCTCACTGCTTTACTTTAAATATATTTTAGTCTGAGCAGTAACTTGTTTGAAAAAGTTTACAGTAATTTTACAAATTCTTGTTGAAAAAAAACTCATAATTTGATATACTATAATTCGTATAAAATTATGGGAGTGAGAAAATTGAGTAAAAAAAAGGAGCAAAAGAGAAAAGGAACAAAAAAGAAGAGCAAACATATAGTATTAAAAGTATTATTAGTATTGTTAATTATAATAATAGCAAGTATAGGATATATTGTATATAAAACACATAAAAACGGTGGGGGAATGTCAGGACTACTTACAACAGTATTAGGGCAAGAAAATGTCCCAATAGAAGAAGTAGATCCAATTAATATATTAGTATTAGGGACAAGCCAAAATATGTCAGATACAATAATGGTATGTTCATATAACCCTAGAACACAGCAAGCATCAATGTTATCAATACCAAGAGACACATATACTGGAAAAAATAAAAATAATGCACAAGCTTATGAAAAGATAAATTCAAGATATATAGCACAAGGAGTTAATGGGGTTAAAAAACACCTAAAAGAGATATTAGGAATAGATTTAGACTATTATGTAGTAGTAGATACAGAAGCATTAATAAAATTAGTAGATGAAATAGGTGGAGTATATTTTGATGTACCAATGGATATGGATTATGATGATGAAACACAAAATTTAGCAATACATTTAAAAGCAGGCTATCAATTAATAGATGGTAAAAAAGCAGAACAATTATTAAGATTTAGACATAATAATGATGGTACATCATATCCAATAGAATATGGAGACAATGACTATGGAAGAACAAGAACACAAAGAGAATTTATTTCAGAGACATTAAAGCAAACACTTAAAGCATCAAATATATTAAAATTAGGAAAAATATTAGATATTGCAAATAAATATGTTGAAACAAATATAGATATAGATTTAGCAAAAAAATATATACCACATATAGTAGATTTTAATACAGAAAATATAAAAAGTGGATTATTGCCTGGTAAGTCTGAATTATGTAATGGTGTGTGGATATTTTTACACGATAAAAAAGAAACAAAAACAATGGTAGAAGAATACTTTTTAAATCAAGATGAAGAAAATACAAATATAGAACAAAGTAAAAATATAAAAGTAGAATTATTAAATGGGTCAGGAAATGAAAAGATTTTAAATGAAGTAGCAGAAAAATTAAAAAAAGCAGGATATACTGTATCAAAAACGGGAACGACGACTGTAACTTCAAAAACAACAATAATAAATAAGACAAATAAATCTAGTGAAATTTCAAATGATATAAAAACTATATTAGGAACAGGAATAATATCAACAAGTAGTTCAGGAAATTCAGAAACAGACTATAAAATAATAATAGGAAAAGATTATAAATAACAGATATTAGAAATTTTTAGGACAATTCGAGTTAAAATTATTTTTTTAATTCATTGGCTCCAATTAGCGAAGCAAGCTTGTCGCGTAATTTCATTAAAAAAATAATTCTTTAACTCGAATTGCAATTTAAAGATATATATAAATTTGTTTTGTTTTTTTACTTATCTATACAATATTTTAGTTTTCCTATAATTTTTCTTTCTTCTACTCTTCTTAAAATTATGAAATCTAATTAATTCAATAATTACAAATAAAATAAATATAATAAGTATAATCTTAAAAGTAATAGACCAAAATTTAGATTTTTCTACATCATTTCCAGCAATTAAATTAGAAGAATAATTAATGTCATTTACAGTATAAGAAACTGAGCCTACAACATCACCTTTTGCAATAGGAGCCTTTAAATCTTCCTTTAAAATTACAGTAGGCTGGAAATAATTATTTAATTTAGAAACACCAATAAAAGCATCAATATTATTTTCTAATACTATATCTAACATTTTAGTATCTTTTGTAGCACCAGAAATTTTAATTTTGTCGAAAACTTTTTCTTGCGTTCCCAAAGATTTTGTAGTATAATTATCAAAACCAAAATTAAATAAAGTTACACTATCAATAAATTTTTCTTTAAGCCAGGTATCTTCTGTATAACCTGCATATAAGATAACAGCAATATATTCTATATTATCTTTTTTAGCACTGGCAACAACACAATCTCTTGCATCATCAGTAAAACCAGTTTTAATTCCAGTAGCATATTCATAATAATACTTAGGTTGCCCCTCACGAATTAAAAAATTAGTACTTACAAATCTTCTATCAGTAGAATCATATTTATTTGTAGCAGGTAAATTGTATGTAGGAGTAGAAACAATCTGTCTAAAGATTTCATTTTTCATAGCATATCTACCAATTAATGCTAAATCATAAGCGGTAGAATAATGATTTTCATCTTGAATACCACTTGGGTTAACAAAATGAGTATTTAAACACCCAATTTCTATTGCCTTTTTATTCATCATATCAGCAAAATTACTAACAGTCCCAGCAATATGCTCAGCCAAAACATATCCGCAATCATTAGCAGAAGGAATTAAAAAAGCATATAATAAATCTTTAATAGTTAACTCTTCACCAATTTGCAAATTTGCATTAGTATAATCAGATGGAACACTCATAACTGCACTACGACTAACGGTTGCAATATCATCTAATTCACAATTTTCAAGTGTTAAAATTGCAGTCATCATTTTAGTAGTACTTGCAGGGTACATTTTATCATAAATATTTTTTTCATAAAGAATAGTTCCTGTTTCACTTTCCATTAATAAAGCGACAGGAGAAGTTATTTTTGAATCTAAATCTTTGGTATCTTCAATAAAATCATTAGAAGTAGCGTTTGCAAAATTGTTAAATAACAAATAAAAACTAAAAGAAAATAATAAAACAAAAGCCAAAAATTTTTTCAAATTCATTATCAAGTCTCCTTTAAAATATGTTTATAACTAATATATATTAAAATGGAGCAAAATTCAATATATTTTTAAAATTTAGGAGGAATTATATGGAGAATTTAAGCAAAAAACAAATTATAATAATAGGAATTATATTAGTAATGATAGTAATTGTAGTAGTATATTATATTTTTAATAGTATACAACAAATTAATTATGAAAATTTAGATAATATGGAAAGTGATGATACAGAACAAAATGAAATAAAATCAAATGTATCAGAAACAGAAGAATTAATAGTTGTACACATAGCAGGAGCAGTTAATAAAGAAGGAATTGCTACATTAAAAGAAGGAAAAAGAATTATTGACGCTATAAATGAAGCAGGTGGATTAAAAGAAAATGCAGATTTAACAAATGTAAATTTAGCATATATAATTTCAGATGGGCAAAAGATATATATTCCACACATTGGAGAAGAACAAAAGGAGAATTCAGAAATTGGAGAAAATATAATAGTAAGTGAATCAAAAGAAAACTCACAAAATACATTATTGATAAATATAAATACAGCGACAGTAGCACAATTAACAGGGTTATCTGGAATAGGAGAACAAACTGCACAAAAAATAGTAAATTATAGAAAGGAAAATGGTAAATTTAATAATATAGAAGAAATAAAAAATGTAAGTGGCATAGGCGAAGCAAAATACAATAGTATAAAAGATTATATTACTGTAAAATAATTATTGTAATTGTAGGGGGAGTGCATTGTATGTCAGTGTGTTGAACCAATTATTTTGTATAATAAAAATATTACAAGATAAATTTATTAATTTTGGAATAAAAGTAAAAAAATGGTATATAATATAAAAGAAATGTGGATAAATTCACTAAAAAGTAACAAAATTTTCATAAATGTATTGACAATATGAATAAATGGTATTATAATTAAATTTATCAAATATCGCGGGGTGGAGCAGTTGGCAGCTCGTCGGGCTCATAACCCGAAGGTCCCAGGTTCGAGTCCTGGCTCCGCAACCAGTAAAATAAAGGGTTCTAGTAATTAACTAGAACCTTTTTTTACGTTTTGACGTAATTTTAGCGTAATTTATGCAAAAATTATAGTTTAGAAATAAATAATATCAGATGTTTTACATTTATTACCTTTTGATAGAAAAGCAATTAGAAGAATGTGTGATAGTGAATTTGAAGAATATAAATTTTATATCAAGAAAGTATGTTCTAAAACAAATATAACAAAAAAACTTGACAACAATTAAAATTGTGTTATAAAATATTTAGAACAAATGAGAGGAGGCTTATATGAAACTAGAAGATGTTGCAGATATACATATTGGAGTGGTTCTTAAAAGAAAAGAAGCTGTATATAAAGGAAATGAAACAAATAAATATAAAGTTTTTAATATAAGATGCTACGAAGAAGAAATAGAATATGATGATTTTTATAGTATGGAAGATTTAAGTGGCTATGTTACACAAAAAGGAGATTTAATT
>CANOPV010000017.1 GCA_947568605.1 uncultured Clostridium sp. | reverse complement strand
TACAAAAAACGCAAAACCTGTCGAAATTTGCGTTTTTTGTAATTTTTTAAGAATTTTTTTATATAAATGTTATATTAGCAATATGCTTCTATTCCTTTTCCATTTCTTCTTTTTCTTTCACTTAACTCATCTAATAATATTTCTCCTATTTTCTTATTTCCAACATATACACTTAAATTAATTACTCTGTCATTATTGCTGTTATTGTTCCATTCGTGTCTTGTTAGTACTTCATCAAATGTTTCTTTTAATATATTTTGTGGTGCTACAATTTCTGGATTACTTCTTGCCCCTGCATATTCTCCTGCTAATACTGTTGTTGCCTGTGTTAATACTCCTCCTTTTGCTAAACGAGGTATTGAAACAGTTGGTATTAAACCTATATTAAATCCAAATGTTTTTCCTCCAAAACCTGGTATCCAATCTGGTATATCAAATTTTAATTTATTTAATGTTTTAATAACTGTATTAACTCCATTTACTACTCCATTTGCCATACCTTCTATTCCACATAGAATAGAATTAATTACACTTTTTATTGAGTTCCAAATATTATTAAAAATATTAGTTACAGTTGTTTTTAAACCATTCCAAATATTACTCCATATTGTTTTTATTGTATTTAAAATATTCGAAATTGTATCTTTTATTCCTGTTATAATATTTGATATTTTTTCTTTTATGCCATTTATAATATTTAATACAGTTTCTTTTATACTATTCCATATTCTAGCAAAAAAATCTTTAATTGCATTAAATACATTAGAAATTGTATTTTTTATAAAATTAAATTGCTCTATTTGTGAATTTATCCAATCAACTACTAACTTTGTTACAGTTTCTACTATTGTATTCCAGATATTAGAAAAGAAATCTTTGATACCATTCCAAACATTAGAAATTGTATCACATATTCCTTGCCACAAATTTTTAAAGAAATCTGCTATTGCATTCCATATTTCTTTTGCTTTTTCACAAACCCAATTCCAAGTATCTGTCAATGCTTTTGTAACAGTGTCCCAATTCATAATTGCTAATACTATGAGTGTTATAACTGCCACAATTGCTAATATTATTGCCATTAATGGTAACAATGAAATATTTAAGGCTGTTTGTATAGGGGTTAATATTGCTAACACAGCACTCCATATACTCATTGCTGTACTTACTACTCCTATTGCTATTGCTATCGCTGTTATTATTTCTGCTACAATTGGATTTTCAACTAACCACTTAAATACATCTGTTAATCCATTTAATATATCTAATGCTATTGTACCTACTGATGTTCCTATTTGTGATAATGCGTTCATTAATGGTTGCCAATCTATACTTTCTAATTTTTCAGATATTAATTTAAACTTATCAGAACAATTATTTAAGAAATTCTGAAATCCTTCGCTTTGCACTACATTATTAATGGCTCCTAGTAAATTATTAAAAGCATTTGCTAAATTTTGTATTATTGCGTCCCCATTTCCGTTATAATTCCAAGCATTTGAAAAAGCCTCTGCTATATTGCCTATTATTGCTAATATATTTTCTAATATAGAATAAACTGTCCCATTAGTAATAATATTTTCAAAACTTCCCCATATAGAAGAAATTAAACCACCAACTTGACTTACTGTTGTTTTTACTTGTTCAATTAATCCTACTCCATAAGTATTCCAACTGTCTACTAGCGGTTTAAAAAATTCATATAATTTTTGCGAAAATCCATTTATTTGCATATCCATCTGCGATAAGTCCATATTAGGAGATATACTTCCACCGCTTCCACCACTATCTTTGTTGTCTGATACATTGTTTATTTCTCCGTGTATTCCTGCTAGTGATTTACTTGTTTGTTTTGCACTTCCTGCTGTTTTATTCATACTTGAAGCAGTCGCTTTCGCAAATATATTTACACCGCTAAACGCATAAACTAAACTTTGTATTGCTTTCATTAATTTATATACTAAATTAATTACTGTTTCTATTACTGGGGCGAATACAGAACCCATAGCATACTTCATATATTCTATATTTGCACTTAATTGTTGTGCACCTGCATTTTGACTTGATAACCACGCACTTGCACTGCCTTTTAATGTATTGTATATACCTCTTAACCCAAATAAAGCACCTGCATATTTTAAAATATTGCCTATCCCTTGTTTTATTCCTGATGACATTTGCTTTATTTTATTAGTAATGCTTTGTGTTATTTTAGGTAATATATTAAAAGATTTTCCTATACTAGATATACTTGGTTTTACTTGTTCTACTTGTTTCTTAAAGGCTTGAAAAAAGTTAGTCAATTTATTTTGACTAACTCCTGTTTGATTTATTTCTTGTTTTAAATTAGACATTTTATATATTGTTCCATCTAATCCTTCTATGCTACCTGTAAAACCTTTTATTTTTGGTAGTGAAATGCTTTTTAATTCATTCATTTTTGATTTTGTACTATCTAATAATGAATTATATTTCATTATTTCAGTATTTAATTTATCGCTTTCTTTTATTAATGATTTATAACTTGTATCATCATCTAGTCTTTTATAAGTTTCTTGTGTTATTGCTTTATTTCCTGCGTCAGGCATATCTGAGATAACTTTTTGTCTAGTATCTCCCCCCATTTTATCAAGTGCATTATTTGTTATATTTAACTTTAATTCTCGGGCATTTATTTTTTCTTGTAAACTATTAATTTCTTTTTCTAATTGACTGATTTGTTTTTTTGCGTCTTTATTAGTTATTTTTATTGCTACTTTATTATTTTCTATACTTTTCTTAAAATCTTGTATCTTCTTTTTTGCTATAATTGTTGCTTGATGTATTTTATTTGTCATTTCTTTTGTGTTTATATTAGAAAATGCTTCTTGTGCTTTTTTGATTTCTTTTTTTATTGCTGGTGCAATTTCCATAAATTGTTTTAATGCTTCTTCTACTTTTACAGTAACTAAGATTTCTATTTCTTCAACTGTCATTTTATTTCCTCCTTTCCATATAAAAAGCACTTACATTTCTGTAAGTACTTTAAAGGGTTTTGTTAAATTTTGTATAATAATTAATTATACTTTATTGAATAAAAATTATCTTCCTATTTATAATAGAATGATAATAATTTATCATACATATTAATACTTTTGATTTCTTTTTAATCTAAAATCTTATACTATCTTATAATAAATCAATTTTTTATTTTATATATATTTAATTCATATTATGATTTAATTATCTTATATTTATTTTTACAATTAAATATCTTTTATTATATCCTGTATAATTGAAACTCAAAATACATATTTTGTAATATTACTATCTTATATATTTTTTCTATGTAATATCCATTTTTTTTATTATACTATAAAACTCATTTTAATTCTGTACTACGATTGCATCCCAAATGTAATACATACGTGCTTTAATTTATTTAGTATAATACATTTATTCGGAGGTTAAAATGAGCACTTTTAAAATACCTATTATTCCATCTACAACCCAACGTAGTATTAGATTTCCAAATAATGTAATAGATGAAGTAGAAGAACTGATCCGCGGAAAAGAAACGACATTTACTGCTTTTGTAGTTGAAGCCACTCGTCACGCAATAGATGAATTAAAACAGGATAATTTAATACATAAATAATGAGAAGTATTTATATTAACTTACTTTCTCATTATTTTTTATTTTGTCTATTAATTTCTAAATTACTTCTCCACTCTCATAATTGTTCTCATTCTTTTTGTTATTTCTTCAATATTTTGTATTTTTTCCTCTTTTTTAGGGAATAAATTTGTAAATACTTCTTTTAATGATTTTATTTTTGGATTTTTGGATAATGGATTTGCTTTTATTATTTTATTTGTTGTTTCATCTTGTAAAGTTATTTCTAATTTATAATCATCTGTGATTTTTATTAAATTCATTTTACTAAATAGATTTACTTGTCTATATGTGCTATTCCAAAATTCATAAGGCTTCATATTAAAATAATAACATAATGCTTCTAATGAATATATTAATTCTATTACTTTATTAGAATTTTGAATATTTTGTAAAATATCTTCTATGCTTTCTATTTCACTATTTGTGTTATTTCCTTTTCTGCCATTGCTGTTATTGCTTTTTCGGCTGCTTTTTGTGTTAAATCTGTTAAATTGATTTGTGATAACGGATTTGACATCATTGATCTTAGTTGTTTGTCCGCTATCTTGCTGTTGAAAAAACCTTCTTTGTTTATCATCTCTGTAATTTCTTTGTATATATCTTCATAGGTTTTGTTATTTTCTTGTTTGTAATCGTCTATAAAGTCATATACTTCTTCTGAATTGTTAAAACAATGTTTTCCTTCTTCATCTTCTGCTAATGTATATATTATTTTTGAAAGTGCATTTAAGTCTTTTTCATTTACTGCTTTGAAAAATGCCTCTTCAAAGTTTTTATTTTTTAAATTATTTGCTATATCAATTATTTTTCTAGTTTTTAATACTAAATTAATCTTTTTATTTTTTGTTTCTAATATCATTTTTATCTCCTTTACGAATAAGAGAAGACTTTTATTTAGTCTTCTCTATGTTTTTATTTGTTCTACCCTAGCACTCAATTTAATACTAGACTGTGGGAAATCCTTTGCTTTCTTCTACTGCTGTATTTCTATATAATGTTATTTTTGCTTTTAACATATCATCTATTGCTATTTCTGACATTCCTATATGTGCTGTTGCTTGGAAATACCAAGTTAGAGGTTTTCCTGTTGTTGAGGCTGTATCTTCTGGTAATTGTATAAACCAGTATTCATTTGTTCCTGATTCTTCTAATTGTTTTAATTCGTCATATTGTTCTTCTGTAAATATTATCTCTATTTCTAAATTTTCTGCTTTTTTTCTTCCTACTGCTTGTCTTTCATCGTCTATATCTAATGCACTCCAAGTTATTGGCTCTGGTGCTGTTAAAAATTCTGGAATACTTTGAACAAATGCTACTTGATTACGTTCTCCTGTTAAAGTATTTCCGTGAAATAATTTTGTCATTGTACTTGTTTTTGGTTCTGACATTTTAATTCCTCCTTATTATTTTATATATTTAAAACAGTTCATTATTGTATTATAATGAACTTCAAATGTTATTGTAATACCATATTTTTGCAATATTGGGTCATATATGCTGGGACTGGTATTTGTCCTTATAAAGTTTAATTCTTGTAGTTTTTCTTCGACTTTTGATGTCATTTGCATTGCTTTTCTTTGTTCTTTATTCCAACAGGTTATTGATATTTGAAATGTAGACATTATTGGAAATGCGTTTTCTGTTTTGTTTACTGATTTTAAAGGTGTATGTAATTCTATTAATTCACTATAATTGTCTTCTACTGTTGGATTTGTTAATGTTACTTCATATTTTAATTGTTCTATTTTTTCACATACTAAATCACTAAATTCTTCTATTGTATAATCTTTCATTTTTTACACACTTCCTTTAACATTTCTTTTAGTTTTTTCTTTGTTGTTTCTATGTTTTCATTTCTACTTTCAAAACTTGCATCACTCATAAAGTGGTTTGCTTTACTTCCTGTTGCGACATAAAATTGGCTTTCTTTTATAGTTATTATTGGATAATTTAAAGTTTTGCCTACTTTATTTACTGGAATATACCACTCTTTATAACCGCTTTCAATAAAGTGTGATGTTTTTCCTATATGTTCTTTTTCTGCGTATTTTCCTGTTCCAAAGTATTCAAACCATAAATAAGATTGCCCATCTTCTGCCATAAATTTTGTAGGGTCTGCGTAAACTTTTCCGTTTCACTTTCATTGTAGAAGTTTCTATCATCTCTACTAATATTCCATTTGAATTATGCCCTTTTTCTAATCTTATTGCATATCCTTGTATGTTTTTTAGTATATCTTCTACTCTTTTTGTTGCAAATTGTGGTAATTTCTTAATTATAGCATCTATATTTTTAAAATTGTGTTTTACTTTTATCTGACAATCTAATTTCATTTTTGAATTTTCTCCATTCTATACATAAATGTACTACCTATATTGTTTTTGTCTAATATTCGGTAGTCAGGTTCAAATTCTTCTAGTTTTGATATGTCTATTAGTGATATTCCATTTCCTTTTTCTATTGGATAATCTATTGTTGTTCGTCCTTTTAAAATACTATAATCTACTTCTCCTGTTGATTTTCTGTCTAATTCGTTTACATCTTGCTGTAAGTTTAGATATGCAATGCCTTTATATTTCCATATTTTTCTTGTTTCTCCGTGGTCTTTTTGTTTTTCGTATTCTGATATGTATATTTTTGTTAAATCTCGTATTAACATTATTTTATCCTCCTTAGACCGTTTTTTATAATGTCATTTCTTAATTTTTCAATAATATCTTCAAATGAGTTAGATATACTACCTTCATTACGACTTTTTAAACCCTCTGAACCACGATTTAGATATACTGATTTTACTGCTGTTTTTATGTATGGAAATAATTTTTCTATATTTTTATTATTAGAAATATTAGAGGCAATAGAATTTACTTCTTTTAATATTTCTTCTAAGACCTCTTTATCTTCTTTATAATTAGCACCTAAATCTGCTATGATTTTGTCTATGTTATTATTTTCATTCATTCTATTTCCTCCTTAATTATTATTTACTTTTAGTTAATTTGACATCTTCTTTTTTATTTTCTTTACTTTTACTTGATTTTCTTATTTTTCCTATAATTGTTGACATCATTTTTCTCCTATTCTACTGGTGCATAAGAACAATAAACACCTGCTAATTTATTTTCATATACGTGACCATATAAATTGTTATTTCTATATTTGAATACATTATCATCTGCTATTTGGTCTTCATCTGGTGTAAAGTATTTAATAAATTGATCCATTGCTGTTACTACTGCTGATTTTTCTACACACAAGAAGTTAATATCATTTGCTCCTTCTGCTTTTTTATAGCCATAATTTTCTTTTCCATTATTTAATGTTACTGCTGTGTACATTCTTGTTTGTGGTACTTCAATTATGGTAGAAAATCTTTCTAGTACTTTTTTAGATTTTGTATTGTCTAAGTCGTCTATCATTCCTCTTAAAGTTGGGGTAATAAATAAAATTCTATTTTCTGTTGAAACTTCTTCTTCATCCATTTTATTTGTACAATTTCTTAATGCTGTTACAATTCCTATTCCATCGTTTATTTTTTCTTCTTTTTCTAATATTCCTGTAACACTTGCTATTTTTGCAATTCTTGCCGCATCAGTTTCTGGTACTACTTTTGTTCTTACAAATTCACTAGATAATTTTGAAAATGGTAATCCTAATGCTTCCTGATTATCTAGTCTATCAATTCTTAAATCTTGACTTCTTTCTTTGTCATATTTTATGGTTTCCCATATAAATTTTGTTG
The DNA here is from genome assembly GCA_947568605.1 of uncultured Clostridium sp. Taxonomy (GTDB): domain Bacteria; phylum Bacillota; class Clostridia; order TANB77; family CAG-508; genus CANRES01. Next base: position 3,014 of record CANOPV010000017.1, on the reverse strand, counting down.
AACCTTTTGTGTATCCTGATTTTCTATCAAAGTCTCCTAATCCGTCCATATCTAATTTTGCTACTTTTATTTCTCCGTGATTTCCTTTTTGTACTGTTGTTTCATCTCCATCTAATATAGATGTTTTTGCTTCGTTTTTGTATACCTCATCTAATATAGGTAAGTAAATTGTTGTTAATTCAATATTATTCATTTTTTTCTTCCTTTCTTATTTTAATCCCATTGCTTTTCTTATTTCTGCATTTGCATTTTGCTTATTTCCTGATGGGTCAGGGTTGTATGGTGGTTTTTCTTTTGACCACTCATTTACTGCTTTTTCTACTATTCTGTCTTGAATTGTTTTGATTAGTTTTGTTTTTTCTTGTAATTGCTCTGCTGTCATATTTTCAAACTCAAATAGATTTAAAAATTCTGGGTCGAATGCTGTGTCTTGTGTAGTTGCTATTTTTATTGCTTCATCTTTTAAGTCCCTAGCATTTAATTTTTTTTGAATTGTTAAATTCATTTCTTCTTGTTTTTTTAATTGATATTGAAGTTTTTGAGTTTCGTTCATTTGTGCTAGTTTTTCAGCCTCTGTTTTTTTAGTGTCTTGTTCTAGTTTCCATTGTTCTTTTAGTTTTGTTTCGTGTGTTTGTATTGCTTTTTGAAGTCTTCTATCAAATTCTGCTTGATATTCTTTGTTAGTTAAGACATCATCAAAAGTTTGTGGCTGTTTTGCTTGATTGTTAATGTTTTCGTCATTATTATCCGAATTATTAACATTTGCGTTTTGATTTTGGTTTTCGCCTTCCATAATTCCTCCTGTCCCAATTTGTTCTTTTTAGCCCAAATTGTTACTATAATATTCTGTTGTTCTTTTAAGCCTGCAAGCAGTAAAAAGGCATAAAAATAAGACGCATATTTGCGTCTAAAATTTATAATTAATTATAAAACTTTAATAACTTATTTATCATCTTTCTTGAAAAAATCTATAATTGCTAATAATATAATTGTTCCGCAAATTAATGCTGTAATTTGTACTGCCATTTTTACACCACCTTTCAATAACAAAAGCACCTACTTTTAGTAAGTGCTAACTTTCTTCATCTTTTTTATATTTTGGTTTATATGGTCTATTATTTTTAATGCATTTATCCATAAAATCTATTATATCTTCATTGTCATAACACATAGTTGGAAAATATTCTCCAAATTTTTTATAATATTCTTCCATTTTTAATTTAAACTTTTCTATAAATTCAGGTGTTTCTCCTTCTAAAATAAACATCTTATATCAACTCCCTTATAATCTTATCAAATTTTTTTAAAGTGTTTGGTAAATAATTATCTATTACCTTTAAATATTCTATATTATTGCTTCCTGCTATTGAAAATAAATTTGCAAAAGTTTCTTTTTCTAACTTTCCTTTTTCGTTCCAATACTCTGTATGGTGAAATCCATATCCTACTACTTTATTTCTTGTTATGCCTCCAATTATATCACTTAATTCAGTATAATTATAGTACTTTTCTTTCAATTCGTTATTTATTTTCTGTTTATTTTTTAATATATTTACTTTATCTTTTTCTAACGCTTCTGTTAGTTCTTTTGTTGAAATATAATTATATTTATAATCAACTGCATGTCCTATTTCATGTCTTAATGTTCTTTCTTGCTTTTCTTTACTTCTTTTATGCCAATCTTTACTTAAATAAATATTGCCTTTTTTATGTTTGCATTTATTTTCTTGATAAGTATAAACTTTATGTACAGCATTATTTAATGCTATTTTTCTTATTTTTTCATTATTAAATGCTTTTGTAATTATATCATTAATATCTATATTTTCTTGCCTTATTCCTGTTACTAATGATTTAATATTGTTGAATATTTCAAATTCTTCATCTGAATTTTCTTCTACTGTTGGAAGATATGTAAGGTAACTTCTACACCAATGGAATCCGTCATCAATTGGCGGGCAATTTAATCCTATTATTAGACCAAAACAACGATATTTTTTTATACTATCATTGCTTTTACTGTATCTTTCAAATTCGTTCCAGTCGTGTATGTAAAATTCTTGATTATCTAAACTTTTACACATATCTGTTTGTTTTTCATCGTTTATTCCACAGAATTTTACTTTTGCTTTATCATCAAAACTATATATACCTTCTATTTTGGCTTTATTATTTATTCCTATTAATGTTAAATCAATATCTCCTGATATTTTATTATCGTTTATATTGAGTTTAGAATTGTTTTGTCGCTTAATTATATTCTGGTATACATCATCTGTTATATCTAATTCTTTTTGTTGCTGTAAATCAATTGTGGCTTGTCTATATATTTGTTCTGCATTGTATTTTATTGTAGATTCTATATATTGTTTCCATATATAACCTTTTGCGTTAGGTTGTTCCATTAAGTATAAAAATAAAGCAATATCTAATATTGATATTGGCTTTTTCTTTTTTAATGTTTTATTTACTTCTTGTTGTCCTTGCTGATAATAATAGTTTGCGTCTTCATACATTATTTGTTGTTCGTATTTGTCTAGTTTGTCTTGTTCTTCTATATATGCACTATATATTAATAATTCTAGTATTTCACTATTTTTTACTCTTGTTCTATTGTATATGTTTTTGGTAAGTATTCCAAAGTATCCTTTTAATAACCCTTGTTCTTTCCAAGTTTCTATATATGTATTTATTCTGTTTTTGGTTTTGTTGTCTGCTATATTGTATAAGTTTTCTGATGTAAATTTGAATGTATCTAATTTTTCTTGTAGTTTATTTTGTGTTTGTTTGCTTATCTTTTGGTATATCTTTTTTAGTTTCAGCATTTGTTTGTTGTGATAATTCCACATTTCCATCGGCTTCTCCTGTTTCTTCTTCTATCTCATATTGTTTGTTTTTTCCTAGTTGTTTCATATTTTCTAAATTTTTTTCTATATTTATTTTATTTTGTTCGTCTATTTTTTTAAGTTCTGAAATGCTGTCTAGGTCATCTGGTAGCATATCTATAATACTTT
>CANOPV010000016.1 GCA_947568605.1 uncultured Clostridium sp. | reverse complement strand
GTTGCAGAAATTAATGCATTAAATATGCATCCGATGACAATGAAAGATTGGATAAAAGAATTAGATGGATTTTTAACAATGACACATAAAGACATTTTAAATGGGTCAGGAACAATATCTCACGAAAAAGCATTAGAAAAAGCACACCAAGAATATGATAAATATATGGAATCTCATTTAACACAAGCAGAAAAAGATTATCTAGAAATTTTGGGAGAAGACATAAAAAATTACAAGTATTTAAAATAAAGGAGTAAAAGGAGAAAATTATTAAATATGAGAATAGGTATTGATTTAGATGGTGTAATATTTGATTCTGAAAAAGAATTTAGAGTATATTCAGAGTTATATGATATGTTAGATTTAAAACAAAATAGTAAAATAAATAATCAAGAATTGAAATTTCAAGATAGATTTAATTGGTCAAAAGAAGAAATAGAAGGATTTCTTAAAAAATATCATAAACAAATTATAGTAGAATCAAATTTTATGCCAGGAGTAAAAAGAATATTAAAATTATTAAAAGAAGAAGGACATACTTTAATAGTGATAACAGCAAGAGGTGGTATAAATAAAGAAATGATAAAAATTACAGAAGAAATACTAAAACAAAATGAAATGTATATATTTGATAAATATTATTGGTCAACAGAAAATAAAGATGAAGTCTGCATTAAAGAGAATATTGATATTATGATTGATGATTTTTACCAAAAATGCAAAAGTATTGCTAATAAAAAAATAAAAACAATATATTTAAAAGACGCACCATCATATAATTTAGAAGAAAATGATTATATTAAAGTATTGTATAATTGGGGAGAAATATATAGATATATTAAGGAGTTAGAAACAAAATGAATTATAATGAAGAGATTTTAGAAAAATGTTTACCAAAGTATTTAGATGAAGATTTAAAAAGATTAAAAGAAGGTATAAAAAATAAAGTGAGTTATTTAGATTGCTTAATAAATGAATTACAAGGTTCTGTAAATTCTGCTTTTGTAGATTGAGATATTACAGAAAAACAATGTGATTACTTATATAAAAAATATATTAGATTTGTAGAAAAAATGTATTAAGTATGATATAGTATTTATAAATAAAAAATAAAAGGAAAAAATATGAAAAAAATAGAAATAAAAACAAATAAAAAATCGATAAAAATTTTATTAATAATAGCAATTATTATTTTAGCCATTCCATCAATTATATATATAATAACAGGACATAGTATATTAGAATTCTACTGTAATTATAACTACTTTCTTTTATTAAATATAAACCCAATTTTAGATGGAATAATATTTTTCGGCATTTTTAGTTTAATATGTATATTGTATATTATTATTATAAAAAATTACAAAAAAATATTTAAAAACAGTAAAGAAATTATTAAATATATTATAATAATATCAGCATTATTTACATTAATTTTACCTATGACAAGTACAGATATATTTTATTATATTTCAACAGGTTGGAGTGAAGCAAAATATAAAATAAACCCATATTATACATCTGTATACGAATTAAAACAAGAAAACGATATAAATGATGATGAGATATTAAACAAAATTCCAAAAGTATGGCAAGGGCAAAAAATTGTATATGGACCTATATGGCCTTTAATTTGTAAATTATTAACAACATTATCATTTGGAAGTTTACCATTAGCATTAATAATATTTAAAATATTTAATTTATGTTTGCATTTATTAAATTGTATACTAATAAAAAAATTATCTAATAAAAGACTATTTACACTAATATACGCATTAAATCCATTAATATTATTTGAAGGACTTACAAATGTTCATAATGATATGCTTTTAATATTCTTAATATTTTTAGCATTATATATAGTAATAAAAAAGAAAAATATAATTTTGAGTATAATTGTATTAGCAATCGCAACAGCAGTAAAATATGTAGCAATATTAATTGTACCATTTGTAGTTATATACTATTTTAGAAAAGAAAAGCCATTAAAACGAATTATGTACGCAATAGGGTTAAGCATAATATTTTTATTAACAATAATAGTAACATATTTACTATATGCAAAAGATTTACAAGTTATACAAGGAATTTTTACACAACAACAAAAATTTGCAAAATCATTAACATTAAGCATATATTTAATAATTAATCCTAACATTGCATCAAAAGCAACAACAATATTTATTGCTATTTTTATATCATTTTATTTAATAGAAATAATAATTCATCTATTTAAGAAAAATGTTACATTAAAAAATAGTTCTAGAATAGCATATACAGCAATATTAACATTTTTATTAATTGTAATAACAAATTTTCAAGTATGGTATATAATGTGGTTAATACCATTATTAATGTATCAAAATAAAAAAAATATAAAATCAACAATAAATTTAACTATTGCTTCTGAATTAGCGTGTACAATATTTTTTGTACTAGGAGAAGGGTATATATATGGGCATTACTTTTTTGGAATAATGATTACACTATGGATAATATTAAATTTATTAAAAACAAACAAATTTGTAGAAATTAAAATAGATGAAAATATGGAATAATATATGGAATTAATAAAAAAATATGATAAAATAATATTAATTATTATATTAATTTTACAAATAATTGCAATTATATATGCTACAAGTAAAAGAAAATTTTACCATATAGACGAATTTTATTCACACGGACTTATGCAATATAAAAGAGCATTTATATTTGAAAATGAAGATTTTAAAAATAATTGGCATACATCAGATTATTTTAAAGACTATCTAACTATAACTAATGAAAATAAATGGAATTTTAGTGCAATATATAAAAATCAAATAGAAGATGTACATCCACCAATTTGGTATTTATTTTTAAGAATAGCGTGTATGTTCAATATGAACAATTTTTCTATATGGCCAGGAACAATTTTAAACATTATATTTTTTATTTTTTCAAGTATAATGTTATATTTAATAGGAAAAAATGTATTTGGTAATAATTGCTATGCTCTATTATTGTGCTTGTTAAATGGATTTTCAATTGGAAGTATAGAAACTGTAATGTTTGTAAGAATGTATCAGTTATTTATACTTGAATGTTTGTTGTTAGTGTATTGGCATTTAAAGAAAAAAGATAAAGAAAATTTTGAAATAAAAAAAGACTTAATTCCACTTTATTTTATGATAATAATAGGCTTTTTAACACATTATTATTATTCAATAATTGCTGTAATATTATATATAATGTATATTTTAAAATACATTAAAAATAAACAATATGAAAATATATTTAAGTATACAATAACATTAGTATTTTCTGTATTAACAACACTTATTATATGGCCATACAGTATAATGCATATATTTTTCGGATATAGAGGACAAGAAACATTTTTTAATGCATCTAAACTATTTTCAATATATTTTACATCATCGTTAAAGTTAAATATAAAAGTTATAAACTCTGAATCTTTTAATGGTAAAATAAATATATTAATAGCCGTAATACTAATATTAATAATATTAGTATTAATAAAAAAGATAATATTAAAAAAACAAAGTAATTTAGAAAAAACTAAAAATAAATCTATTAAATATATAACTATTCCAATGATTATATACTTATTTATTATAATGTTAATATCACCTTATGCTGATTTTAGATATATTATGCCAATACTGCCATTAATATATTGTTCATTATTATATTTATTAAAAATTATATTAGAAGATATAGTATCACAAAAAATTACATTTTATACTATATTAATTTTAATAATTACTTTTAGTTTAACAACAATTCCTAAATTACCTAATAATACATATACATATCACGAGTATAATGAAATAATAGAATCTGATATTCTGAATAATAGACCAATTATTTATGTATATCCTGATGTTTCTGCTAAATATAATCAAATAATGTCTATATATAATATATTAATGTATTCCAATGAAACATATATTTTACCAGATGATGAAGTAAGTTCTGAAAAGATTTTAGATATATTAAAAGATAAAGATTTATCAAATGGTATAATAGTGATAGCAAAATATAAAGTATCAGATAAGTATTTAACTGAATTTTCAAATACACAATTATTTTCTCAATGTGAATATGCAGGAGGATATATAATTAATGGATGGGGGATATTTTTATTAAAATAAGGAGAGATGAAATTGGAAAGATTAGTTTTAATAGATGGAAACAGCATATTAAATAGAGCATTTTATGGAATAATGGGCAATAAAATGCTTATGACAAAAGATGGAACATATACAAATGCAGTATATGGTTTTCTTGCAATTATGTTTAAAATAATTGAAGATTTAAAACCAGAATATTTAGTAGTAGCGTTTGATTTAAAGGCGCCTACTGCAAGACATTTATTATATAAAGAATATAAAGGAACAAGAAAAGGTATGCCAGATGAGCTGGCTATGCAAATGCCTATAATAAAAGAAGTATTAAATACAATGAATATAAAAATAATTGAAAAAGAAGGCTATGAAGCAGATGATATTTTAGGAACACTTGCAAAATATGGAGAAAAAAAAGGTTTAAAAGTTACAATACTTTCAGGAGATAGAGACACTTTCCAATTAGCAACAGATAATATAACAATAAGAATACCAAGAACAAAAGCGGGGAAAACAGAAGAAGACGATTTTGATAAAAATAAAGTATTAGAAATATATGGGTTAGAACCAAAACAATTAATAGAGGTTAAAGGACTTATGGGAGATACATCAGATAATATTCCAGGAATTCCAGGAGTTGGAGAAAAAACCGCTTTAACTTTAATAAAAGAATATAAAACTATTGATAAAATATATGAAAAAATAGAAAAGGGTACTGCTGAAACAATAAAAGGAAAATTAAAAGATAAGATAATTGAAAATAAAGAATTAGCATTTTTATCAAGAACATTAGGTACAATTAATGTTAAAGTACCAATACAAGAAAAACTAGAAGAATTTAAATTAGGAGAATGGAAAAATCAAAAAGTATTAGAAATTTTTAAAAGATTAAATTTTAATAGATTTATAGAAAGATTTAATTTAGAAGAAGAACAAAAAGAAGTTAAAAAATTAGAAAAACTATATAATGTAAATGAAATAAATAATGAACAAGATTTAATAAAATTAAAAGAACAAATAGAACAAAATAAAAAAATTATATATTATTTGGAAACAGAAGTAAGTAATAATAATATATTAATTATAAAAAGAAAAATTACAAATATTAGTGTTTGTATAGAAAATAATGTATATTATATTAAATTAAAAGAAGAATTTATAAAATACTTAAAAGAAATATTTGAAAACAGTAATATAGAAAAAATAGGGTATAAGCAAAAAATAGATTACATTTTATTAAAACAGTTAGGAATTAATTTAACAAACTTAAAATTCGATGTAGAAATTGCAGGATATATTCTTAATTCTAATTCTTCTAAATATACATTAGAAGAATTAAGTTTAAGATATATAGATTTAGATATAAATGAATATCTTGAAAGTTTTGGAAAAAAAGTAGAAGAAACTAATCAATTAAATTTATTTGAAACCAATATTAATAATGATAAAGAATTAAACTGTATTTATGCATATTGTATAGATAAATTATATACTGCTACATTAGAAAAATTGAAAGAAACAAATCAATTTGAATTATTTGAAAATATAGAAATGCCAACATTGGAAGTATTAGCAGATATGCAATGGAATGGTATGTATATAAATAAAGAAGAATTAATAGAATTTGGAAAAAATATACTTGGAAAAATGAATATTATCACAAATGAGATATATGAAATGTGTGGAGAAACATTTAATATTAATTCAACAAAGCAATTAGGAAATATATTATTTGAAAAATTACAATTACCAGTATATAAAAAAACAAAAAGCGGTTATTCAACAGATGTTGATGTATTAGAAAAATTAAGAAAACATCATCCTGTTATAGAAAAAATATTAGAATATAGACAATTAGCAAAATTACATTCAACTTATGTTGAAGGACTATTACCATATATAAATGAAAAAACAAATAGAATTCATTCATATTTTCATCAAACAGTTACTGCAACTGGTAGAATTAGTAGTACAGAACCAAATTTACAAAATATACCTACAAAATTAGACTTAGGAAAACAATTAAGAAAAGTATTTAAAGCAGAAAATGGAATTTTCATTGATGCAGATTATTCACAAATAGAATTAAGAGTACTTGCACATATTTCACAAGATGAAAATATGATAGAAGCATTTAATAATGATGAAGATATACATTCACAGGCTGCTTCAAAAGTATTTAATATTCCATTAGAAGAAGTTACAAAAGAACAAAGAAGTCAAGCAAAAGCAGTAAATTTTGGAATTGTATATGGAATAAGCGATTTCGGGCTTGCAGAACAACTTGGAATTTCAAGAAAATTAGCAAAAACATATATAGACCAGTATCTTGAAAAATATAATGGAATTCATACATTTATGGAAGAAATCCCAAAATCTGCAAAAGAAAATGGGTATGTAGAAACATTATTTCATAGAAGAAGATATATTCCAGAAATAGAATCTAAAAATTATATGATTAGACAATTTGGAAACAGAGCCGCTATGAATACTCCTATTCAAGGAACAGCAGCAGATATTATGAAAATGGCTATGATAGAAGTATATAAAAAATTAAAAGAAAAAAATTTAAAATCAAAATTAGTTTTACAAGTTCACGATGAACTTGTAATTGAAACATTAGAAAATGAAAAAGATGAAGTAAAAACTATATTAAGAGATACAATGGAAAATGTAGTAAAATTTAGTATTCCATTAAAAGTGGAAATAGAAGAAGGAATTAATTGGTATGAAGCAAAATAAAGTTTAATGGAGGAGAAGAATTTGTTAAAAAACATAAAAAGATTTCTAATACTAGTATTAATTGCAATAATATTATTAATATTAATTTTAAAAGTTTTTAAAGTAGAAAATGTAATATTAAAAAATTTATATCCAATTGAATATTCAGAATATGTATATAAATATTCTGAGCAATATCAAGTTGACCCATTATTAATGTTTTCTTTAATAAAAGCAGAAAGTAATTTTAATAAAAATGGAGTGTCTTCAAGTAATGCCATTGGTTTAATGCAACTTATGGATTCAACAGCCCAAGAGGTTGCAAAAAATACCAAAATAGAGTATAATAGTAACGAAACTTTATATAATCCAGAAGAAAACATTATTTTAGGTATAAAATATTTTTCAGAATTAATGAAATATTATGACCAAAATTATATTTTAGCATTAGCAGCATATAATGCTGGAATTGGTAATGTTGCTAATTGGATTGAAAAAGGTATAATAAAACCAGATGGTTCAGATGCAGAAAATATACCATTTAAAGAAACTAATAATTATGTTAGAAAAATAATTAGTAATTATAAAATATATAAAAAATTATATTTATAAAATATTTAAAGGAGTGTGTTTTTATGTCAGTATTAGTAACAGGAGGGGCTGGATATATAGGAAGCCATACAGTAATTGAATTATTAGAAGTGGGGGAAGATATAATAATAGTGGACAACTTTTCTAATAGTAAACCAGAAATGTTAGATAAAATTAGAGAAATATCTAGTAAAGATTTCAAATTTTATGAAGTAGATTTATTAGACAAAGAAAAATTAGAACAAGTTTTTAAAGAAAATAATATTGATTCTGTAATACATTTTGCAGGATTAAAAGCAGTAGGAGAATCAGTACAAAAACCAATAGAATATTATCATAATAATATAACAGGTACATTAATACTATTAGATGTTATGAGAAAATATAATTGTAAAAAAATAGTATTTAGTTCATCAGCAACCGTATATGGAACACCAAAAACAGTTCCAATTAAAGAAGATTTTCCATTATCAACAACAAATCCTTATGGAAGCACAAAATTAATGATAGAACAAATATTAAGAGATGTATATATATCTGATAATGAATTTAGTGTAATCTTATTAAGATATTTTAATCCAATAGGTGCACACAAAAGTGGTAAAATAGGAGAAAATCCAAATGGAATACCGAATAATTTAATGCCTTATATAAATCAAGTAGCAATAGGAAAATTAGAATGTTTAAATGTATTTGGAAATGATTATGATACAATAGATGGAACAGGGGTAAGAGATTATATACACGTAGTAGATTTAGCAAAAGGACATTTAAAAGCATTAAAAAAGGCAAGAGAAATGAAAGGTGTAGAAGCATATAATTTAGGAACAGGAAATGGATATTCTGTTTTACAAATAGTTAAAGCATTTGAAAAAGTAAATGGTGTTACTGTAAAATATAAAATTACAGATAGAAGACCAGGAGATATTGCGACTTGTTTTGCTGACCCTACAAAAGCAAAAGAAGAATTAGGATGGGTTGCAGAAAAAGAATTAGATGAAATGTGTGAAGATGCTTGGAGATTTACAAAAAATAACATTTAATTTAAGATTGATTTTATAAAGAACCCTCTGGCACTATGTGCCACCTCCCTTAAATAAGGGAGGCAAGTTCTTGGCCCCTTTATTAAGGGGGCTGTCATCGAAGATGACTGGGGGTTCTTTAAATAATTTTCGCCTCGTGCTCGCTAAAATTTGATTATTATTGTAATCCGTCTAAATACATTTGTCTTGCTTCTTGTTGTCTTGCAATTTCTTCTTGTATTTTTGCTTCAATATTATCTAAGCTACTTTCTGAATATTGATTTAATACATTATTTATATTCTCTTGTCTTGTCTTTTTTACTGCTTCTGTATATCTATTTCTTAATCCTGTCATTGCTTCATTTGTAATGTTTTTGTCTGCATTAATTAAATTTATAACATCATTACTTGGCATATATGTAGCAATTGCTGTACTTTGCATTCCTGGTTCTACATATTTTACTGCATATAACTTTGAACCTGTTGCTTGATATGCTTCTACTGTTGCTCCACTCATTGTTAATATTTCATCTTCACTCATTTTTAACCATACTGTATTTTCATTGCAATCCATTACACGTTTTTTAGAAACTACTATGTAATCTTGACCATTTGGTAACATCCATCTTATATCTATATAATCATCTACTTCAAGTTGTGTTGGTAACACTAGCATATTATATTCTTGCATTCTTATATCATTTGTTATTTTATCTTCACTTTCTGTAATAATGCTACTTGTTAAAACTGTTCCTGATTTTATATTAACTTTTGCTATTGTTGTATCTGTTAATTCTGCTGGTGATATATAATCTGATGGTAACATATTTTTTGATATTCTTGCTTGTTTAACATCACCAATTGTGATGTTTGTTCCTGATTGTATATCTGTTTGTAATACATATACTGTTACATAAGATTTTTCTAATTCGTCTGCTTCTTGTTTTAATTTTGTTACCTGTAAAAATAAGAATGCTATAATAACTGCTGTTATTAAAAGTGTTAACATCATACCTAATAAAAATGAATTTCTTGATTTTCTTTGCATTGGATTTAGTGCCATAATTTATTCCTCCTCGTAATTTACAATATATTACTACTTATTTCATTATATAACACATTTCTACTTAAAACAATAATTTTGCCCATTGTAATTGAAATTTAATGTTTTTGTAATGTTTTTGTAATATTTTAATTTATATATCTATTTATTGCTTCCGCAATTCCATTTGAATTATTGTCTGATACTCTTTCTATTCCTTTTTCTTGTGATACTTTTCCATATCAGTTTAATATAGTTACATCTATATCAATTGCAATTAACTTATACATATATTTTTTCTCTATTTTCTGCTTGAAATTATTTTTTAAGAAAATTTTAATATATTTTAATTGCACATCCTTTTTATATTTTTTGAAAAATAATTTTTCATTTCATTTTTATTATACATTTTCTAATATTTTTTTACAACATTTTTAATAAATTTATTATTGTCAAATTTTTCTTGTTTAAAATTCTAAAAATTACACATTATAATACTGAAAAACATTGAATAAGTTTTTCAAATACAATTTTATTAACTATCCTAGGAGGTGAAATTACAATGGCAAATACAAATAGCAATTCAAAATTAGTTCCAGAAGCTATGGATGCATTAGATAAATTCAAATATGAAGTAGCTAGTGAAGTTGGTGTTTCTTTAAAAAATGGTTACAACGGAAATATATCAGCTAGAGACGCTGGTAAAATCGGTGGTAATATGGTAAGAAAAATGATACAACAAGCTGAAAATTCAATGTTAAACAAATAAGTTGTAATGATACGATATGTTTAAGATTAATTAATTAAAGTTTACGATTTTTTAGACAGGAATATTTTTCTTGGTTTTATGAATACATAAAGGCAGGAATTGTGTTCCTGCCTCTTTTTTTTAATTTTTATTGCAAAAAATGTCTAATTATGGTACACTATATATAAGTGGAATTGTGTTTACAAAGGAGGGATTTTTATGAATAAGATGCTTTTTAAACTTTTTTTAATTATTTTATTGATTTTTATAATTATTTTAAGTTTTAATATAAATAATATTATATATGCTGCTGGTGCATTTGTTGATGATTCAAGTTTAGATGCTAAACCTCCAAAACCTTCAAAACCTCAGGAACCTACTAC
>CANOPV010000015.1 GCA_947568605.1 uncultured Clostridium sp. | reverse complement strand
GGAGGGTTAATATGCAATGGTTTAAAGTTCCAGAAAAAATATATTTTGAAGCAGGTTCAATAGCATACTTAGAAAAAATGCCAGAAATAACAAGAGCATTTATAGTAACAGACGAATCAATGGTTAAATTAGGATACGTAGATAAAATTTTATATCATTTAAGAAATAGAAAAGAATATGTACACTCAGAAATCTTTTCATCAGTAGAGCCAGACCCATCATTTGAAACAATAAAAAGAGGAGTAGAGGCAATAAACAATTTCAAACCAGATGTTATAATAGCATTAGGAGGAGGAAGTCCAATAGATGCAGCAAAAGGAATGTGGTTATTCTATGAACATCCAGAAGCAGATGTAGAAGGCTTAAAACTTAAATTTATGGATATACGTAAACGTACGTATAAATTCCCTAAATTAGGAACAAAAACAAAAATGGTAGCAATACCAACAACATCAGGAACAGGTTCAGAAGTAACATCATTTGCAGTTATTACAGATAAAGTAAAAAATGTAAAATATCCATTAGCAGATTACGAACTAACACCAGATGTTGCAATCATAGACCCAGACTTAGTTATGACATTACCAAAATCAATAACAGCAGATACAGGGCTTGATGTATTAACACACGCAATAGAAGCTTATGTTTCAAATATGGCATCAGACTATACAGATGGATTAGCAGAAAAAGCAGTACAATTAGTATTTAACAATTTACCAGTAGCATACCAAGATGGAACAAATAAAACAGCAAGAGAAAAAATGCACAATGCAAGTTGTATAGCAGGAATGGCATTTACAAACGCATTTTTAGGAATAAACCATTCATTAGCACATAAATTAGGTGGAGAATTCCATATACCACACGGTAGAGCAAATGCAATAATATTACCTTATGTAATAAAATACAATTCAACAATGCCATCAAAATTTGTATCATTCCCAAAATATGAATACTTTATAGCAGACCAAAAATACGCAGACTTATCAAGAAGAATGGGATTTAAAGCATATACAAACGAAGAAGGAGTTAACTCATTAATACAAGAAATACAAAAATTAATGGAAAAATTAAATGTACCAAAATCTTTAAAAGAAGCAGGAATAAACGAAGAAGAATTTTTATCAAAAGTAGACTATCTTGCAGATAAAGCATTTGAAGACCAATGTACAACTGCTAACCCAAGATTACCATTAATTCCTGAATTAAAACAAATATTATTAGACGCTTACTATGGAAATGAAATAAAATTTTAATATAATTTTTTGGCACAGTTTTCTGTGCCAAAAATCTATAAAAAATTCAAAAAACACTTGCAAAAATTTTTAAAAGTGATATAATAATATTCCACCTCATTTGGTGGACTTAAAATTTAGTGAAAGGATGGAAATTTGTTAGAAATTCAATTTGAGACCTGATGAAAGGATGATTTTATGGATAGCTCAATTAGGAACGAAGAAAAACGGGTATTTTTGAAGGCATTCTTGGACTATATATGTCCGTTTGCGGAAAAAGCAAATGCTGTTGCAATTATTAAAGCCAAGGATGGTATTTCAGTGGAATTTGAATTTCACGAAAGCAATGGCATAATAACCACAAGACGTTTTGAAGAAGACTTAATCTTTGCACACAAAATAGCCATTGAAGCTATTAATGAAGAGGCAAAGAAACGAGAAAACTGGGAGATTCATGAAGATGAAAAAGACCCTGAAAGCAAAATTATTTTAGCAATTAAACACTAAAACCAATACAAAGTCCACAAGAAATTCGTAGATAATTCTACGAATTTTTTTAAAAGTATTGTTTTTTTAAAAAATTTTTAGTATAATAGTATTATCAAAATAAGAAACGAAAGTATTCTTAATTAGATAAAAATTTTATGTATGTTTTCCATAAATGGAATAAAAAATACTAGAGTCTGCATAACTCTAGTATTTTTATTGCACTAATCAAATAATTTCAGTATAAGATATATAAGTATTAGTACAATTACTTTTATGTATGTTCCCATAAATTTTCACCTCCTTCTTGGAAGGCGGGAACGAAAAAAATATATAATATTAGAAATAAAAAGTCAACAAAAAAGACAAAATTTAAAAATACCTTGCAAATAAACAATAAATAGTTTATAATTATTTAAGTTAAAAAAATAGGAGGCAAATATGTTAGATTCAATGGAAAAATTAGTAAATCTATGTAAAGCAAGAGGGTACATATATCCAGGTTCAGAAATTTATGGAGGTTTAGCAAACACTTGGGATTATGGACCATTAGGAGTAGAATTAAAAAATAATGTAAAAAATGCTTGGAGAAAAAAATTTATACAAGAAAACAAAAACAATGTGGGACTAGATGCAGCAATATTAATGAACCCGCAAACTTGGGTAGCATCAGGGCACGTAGGGGGATTTTCAGACCCATTAATAGACTGTAAAGAATGTAAAACAAGACATAGAGCAGATAAACTAATAGAAGAATGGATGCATAATAACGACTGTGAAGAAATAGTCGATGGATGGGCAGATGAAAAAATGATTTCATATATGAAAGAACACAACATTGTATGTCCAAACTGCGGAAAATCAAACTTTACAGACATTAGAAAATTCAATTTAATGTTTAAAACATTCCAAGGAGTTACAGAAGACACAAAATCAGAAATATATTTAAGACCAGAAACAGCACAAGGAATATTTGTAAACTTCAAAAATGTTATGAGAACAACAAGAAAAAAACTACCAATAGGAATAGCACAAATAGGAAAAGCATTTAGAAATGAAATAACACCAGGAAACTTCATATTCAGAATACGTGAATTTGAGCAAATGGAATTAGAATTTTTCTGTAAGCCAGGAACAGACCTAGAATGGTTTGAATATTGGAGAGAATATTGTAAAAACTGGTTATTAAACTTAGGGATAAAAGAAGAAAATATACGATTAAGAGACCATAGTAAAGAAGAACTAGTATTTTATAGTAAAGCAACAACAGATATAGAATTCGCATTTCCATTCGGTTGGGGAGAACTATGGGGAATAGCAGACAGAACAGATTATGATTTAACTAGACATATTGAAGCATCAAAAGAAGATTTATCATATTTAGATGATGAAACGAAAGAAAGATATGTACCATACTGTATAGAACCATCATTAGGAGCAGATAGAGTAGTTTTAGCATTTCTATGTAATGCTTATGATGAAGAAGAAATTGATAATGGAGATGTAAGAACAGTATTACATTTACATCCAGCACTTGCACCATTTAAAATTGCAGTATTACCATTATCAAAAAAATTAAGTGAAAAAGCAGAAGAAGTATATCAAAAACTATCAGAAAAATTTATGTGTGATTATGACGAAGCAGGCTCAATAGGTAAAAGATATAGAAGAGAAGACGAAATAGGCACACCATACTGTGTAACAATAGACTTTGATACATTAGAAGATAATACAGTAACAATAAGAGATAGAGACACAATGGAACAAATAAGAGTAAAAATAGATGAAATAGAACAATGGTTAAACAAAAAAATAGAATTCTAATTAAAAAATGTAGAATAATGTAGGGGCGATTTTAATCGCCCGCACTTCGAAGGCTATACTCTAAATAAAAATAATACAAACATAGGGAAATTTAATAAAAAGTATTGATATTTATTAAAAAATTTAGTACAATAATAATATCAAAATAAGAAACAAAAGTATTCTTAGATTAGATAAAAGTTTTGTGTAGTGTTACATTTAAATGGAACAAAAAACTACTAGAGTTTGCAGACTCTAGTATTTTTATTGTACTAATCAAACATTTTAAGTATAAGATAAATAAGTATTAGTACAATTAATTTTGTGTAATGTTCCATTAAATTTTCACCTCCTTTTTGGAAGGCGGAACAAAACAATTATACATATAAAAATCAAATAATCAACAAAAATGACAAAATTTGCAAATTACATAAAACTATGATATAATACTCCTACTTATTTTATATAACTTAATAACTTTAAGGAAGAATTAGAATATCTTACAGAAAAAGACATAGAAGAATTGGAAAATAAATAATTTCCTAATATGGCATCTAACAAATAATAGATGTCATATTTTTTAATTGTAGGGGCACGGAGTACCGTGCCCATTGACACCATACCACTGTGCCCTTTGTTATTTCATATAAAAAGGTTAATTTTCTCATTTGATGTTGAATTTTCATAAAAAAGTGGTATAATAATACATATTGAGAGATAATAAAAAATAGAAGGAGAAAGTTTATGATTAAAATAACATTAAAAGACGGTTCAATTATAGAAGTAGAAAAAGGAACATCTATATTAGAAGTAGCAAAAAAAATAAGTGAAGGACTAGCTAGAGTTGCAACCTGTGGAAAAATAAATGAAGAAGTAAAAGATTTAAGATATAAAATAGAAAAAGACTGCAAATTATCAATAGAAACCTTTGAAAGTAGTATAGATGGAAAAAAAGCATACTGGCATACAACCTCACACATTATGGCACAGGCAGTAAAAAGACTATTTCCAAATGCAAAATTCGCAATAGGACCCGCAATAGAAAATGGTTTTTATTATGACTTTGATGTAGAAAAACCATTTTCAGAAGAAGACAAACAAAAAATAGAAGAAGAAATGAAAAAAATTATAAAAGAAAACATAGAAATAGAAAAATTTGTACTTCCAAAAAAAGACGCTTTACAATTAATGGAAGGACAAATATACAAACAAGAACTAATAAACGAATTAAAAGACGATGAAGAAATATCATTTTATAAACAAGGAGACTTTACAGACTTGTGTGCAGGACCACACTTAGAGAGCACAGGAAAAGTAAAATCAGTAAAAATATTATCATCATCAGGAGCATATTGGAGAGGTAGCGAAAAAAATAAAATGCTACAAAGAATATATGCAATATCATTCCCAAAAGCAAGTCAATTAGAAGAACACTTAGAATTACTAGAAGAAGCAAAAAATAGAGACCATAGAAAAATAGGAAAAGAATTAGAAATATTTATGACACACGAACTTGTAGGTTCGGGACTTCCAATGTACTTACCAAATGGAGCAACCCTAAGGCGTTTACTTGAAAGATACATTCAAGACAAAGAAATAGAATTAGGATATAAACACGTATACACACCATCTATGGCAAATGTTGCTTTATATAAAACAAGCGGACATTGGGACCATTATAAAGAAGATATGTTTCCAGTTATGAAAATGGAAAATGAAGAAATGGTATTAAGACCAATGAACTGTCCTCACCATATGTTAATATATAAAAATAAAATGCACTCATATAGAGACTTACCAATAAGAATAGGAGAACTTGCACACGATTTCAGATATGAAGCAAGCGGTAGCGTATGTGGACTAGAAAGAGTGCGTGAAATGTGTCAAAACGATGCACATTTATTTGTAAGACCAGACCAAATAAAAGAAGAATTTAGAAAAGTAGTAGAATTAATATTATCTGTATATAAAGATTTCGGATTTGAAAATTACACATTCAGGCTATCATTAAGAGATAAAGAAAATAAAGAAAAATACTTTAATGATGATGAAATGTGGGAAAAAGCAGAAAGTCAATTAAGAGAAATCTTAAAAGAGTTAAACCTAAACTTCTATGAAGCAAAAGGAGAAGCGGCATTTTATGGACCAAAACTAGATGTACAAATAAAAACAGCACTAGGACACGATGTTACAGTATCAACCTGTCAGTTAGACTTCTTATTACCAGAAAAATTTGAATTAGAATATATAGGAGAAGACGGAAAACCACATAGACCAGTAGTTATTCATAGAGCAATATTAGGAACATTAGATAGATTTATATCATTCTTAATAGAAGAAACAAAAGGAGCATTCCCATTATGGCTTGCACCACTTCAAGTAAAAATACTACCTATTGCAGACAAATTTTTAGACTATGGAAAAAAAGTAGAAGAAAAATTATTAGAAAAAGGAATTAGAGTAGAATTAGACGATAGAAACGAAAAAATAGGATATAAAATACGTGAAGCACAACTACAAAAAGTACCATATATGCTAATTGTAGGAGAAAAAGAACAGTCTACAAATACAGTAGGAGTACGCTCAAGAAAATCAGGAGATATAGGAGCAGTAGACCTAGACGCATTTATAGAAGATATTGTAAAAGAAATAAAATAATCCTTTAACTCGAATTGTATTTAAAAAATATAGGGACGTGCATTGCACGTCCGCGTGGCGAAGCCACTTTGTTCAATACTGATGAATAAAATTGGAGGAAAAAATTGAATAAAGAAAAAACTATTAAACAAACTAGCACATCTAAACAAGTAAAAAAAGATAATTTATCAAAAAATACATCAGAAAATCAAATAAAATTAACTAACAATATTATAAAAAAGTTAGAAAAATATAAAATAGAAGACTATATTAATGATATTGAAAATATAGGACTAAAAACTACTTGGGATTATATTTGTAAATATATTTTAAAATATGGAGAAAATAATGAATTTTTAAACATAAAAAACTTTGGTGAAATGTATGAAATTGGGCTTGATATACAAAATAAACAATTAAAAAAAAATAGTGGAAAATATTATACACCAGATGATGTAGCTTTAATAATGAGCCAATGGTTTGATAAACAAAATGGCGAGAATATTTGTGATGTAGCCTGCGGAACAGGCAAATTAATACTTACATATTTAGATTACATTGGTATTTCAAAAGCAAAAAAAATATTAGAACAAGGAAAAATATATTTATATGATGTAGACGAAATCGCTTTAAAAATATGTAAAACATCACTATTAGCAAAATATGGAATACATTTAGAAAGCAAAATTCATAATATTTTTTGTGATTTTTTAGATAAGAAAATAATCTTGCCACCAAACAGCAAAACAATATCAAATCCACCCTATGCTTCTATTGATAAAATAAGTAATAAATGGAATAAAACTTGTGTTTTAAATGACACAAAAGAGTTATACTCAGTATTTATGGAAAAAATAATAAAACAAAGTGTTTCTTCTGTAATAATTACTCCATTTAGTTTTATTTCAGGTACTAAATTCTATTCACTTCGTAAAGAATTAAATAATTATAGTGGTTCAATTTTTTCTTTTGATAATGTCCCAGGAAACATATTTTGTGGAAAAAAATATGGCATTTTTAATACAAACACAAGCAATTCAGTAAGAGCAGCAATCACTATTGTTCAATCAAATAAAGAAAAAGGTTATTATTTAACACCATTAATAAGATTTAAAAATATAGAAAGAAAAGAACTATTAAAATGTGATGTACTAGAAAAAATGTTATCACTAAAAAAGCAAATAATAACAGAAGAAAATAAAATGTTCTATAAATGTGATAATAGATTACAAAATATATATGATAAATGGATAGAAACATCCAAAGGTCATACATTAAAAGAGCTTATTTGTGATTCAGGAAAATATATAATTTCAATGCCAAATACTTGTAGATATTATACTACTGCTTCATCTAAAAAAATGAATCGTAACGGACAAATTATATTATATATTGATGATGAAAAAATATTTAATTATGTATTTTGTCTTATAAATTCTTCTTTTACATATTGGTTTTGGCGTTTATATGATGGAGGAATTACATACCCTAATGGCTTATTAATGCAATTACCAGTTTTTCCACATAAATTAACAAAACAAGATGATAAATTTTTTAAAGATATTGCTAATGAAATGATTAATAATTCAGAAAAATATAAAATAACTAAAAACAATATTGGAATACAAGAAAATATAAAATTTCCTAGAAAATATAGAGATTTAATTAATGAAAGAATATTAAAAATATTAGACATTCAAGATGTAGATTATAAAATTTTTGATATTATACATTCTAATATGGCTTTGGAGGTGAATGTATGATTCCATTAACAAGATTACAAAAAGAAATAATAAAAGAATTTTATGAAATAAAGCCTACTAAAATTGTTTTTAATAAAAAACAAAGAAATATCTTATGGAAAAAAGCAACTGCAAAAAAAGATACACTTAATTTTGATATGTTAAAAAAAGAGTGTCCAGCCTTAGAACATCAAATTAGAAAAAGCTATGAAAACAATCAAAATATACAATCTGCTGTTTTTAGTGAATGTGTATATGCACAAACATTAGCAAATATGCTACAATTAAATTTATTTGTTAACTGTTTAGAAGATAATAATTTTATTCCAGCAAATGTAAAAGATTTATTAAAATCATATAATTTAGTACCTAGATATGCGTACTCAACCACTGATAAAAAGAAGATGCTTATTCAAGCAGGTGGGCATAGTGGAATTGATAGCGCTTTAATAACAGTTATGGATTTAAACATATATACAATTGAATTTAAGGAACAAGGAGCGAAAACCAGTGAGCCTGATTTACCTAAATATAAAGAAGATGGAGAATTAGTAGTTACAAAAGACTTTTTAAACAAATATCCTCAATTTGAATTAATGTTAAATGAAAAGAAAGGTCTTAACTTTTTTGAAGTTATGGGTAATAATGTAAATAATTTTACAGAAGAAAGTATTAATGTAGCAGTTACTAATAATTATACAAAAAAATATGCAGATGTAATTTGTACAGAAGATATAAATGGTTATCTTGTTATGCTTCCTGCAAACCAAATATCTTTGTGGGCAGAGATTAAAGGAGAAATAAGACCTGCTGGAAGAAATCATTATAAAGTTTGGACACCAAAAACGTTAAATAGATTTTTAGAAGATATAGAAGCTGTAATTAATGAAAAAGTAATTACAATAAAAAAAGATAAAATGAGTATACGAAAACAGCGTGGAGGAAATAGAAGTATATCCGGTTATAAAATTAACCCATTGTTTTTTGTATTTAGTAAAGATTGTAAAGATAGTAATGGATATATAAGTTTTAATATTGATAAAATAAGACAATTACAACCTACAATTGCAGGTAAAATATTTTTTAAAAACTTAAAATACAATGAAGTAAAAGATTATTATAACTAACTGAAATTAAAAAGCAAAACAAATAATTACTTTTAGTCATATAAAATAAAAAAATATATATAAATATAAAAGAAGAAATATAAAAAGTGAGGTCTTTTATGTTTATATTAAGAAAAAAGAGAATAATAGCATTAATGTCATTAATCTGTATAACAATTCTTTGTTGTACAATAAAAGTAACGAA
Source organism: uncultured Clostridium sp. (assembly GCA_947568605.1). Classification (GTDB taxonomy): domain Bacteria; phylum Bacillota; class Clostridia; order TANB77; family CAG-508; genus CANRES01. The sequence goes on along the minus strand of CANOPV010000015.1, from coordinate 1,791 downwards.
CACAGAAAAAGAAGACACAAAAACAGTAGAAACAGTCTCATTACCCGTATCAAATAAAGTAATAGTACTAGATGCAGGACACGGAAAACCAGATGAAGGAGCAGAAAATAATAGTGGACTAACAGAATCAGCAATTAACCTAAAAATAGCATTAAAAGTACAAACTCTATTAGAACAAAGTGGCTGTACAGTAATATTAACAAGGTCAGACGAAAATGCAATATATGATACAGGAAGTAACACAATAAAAGAAATGAAAGTATCAGATATAAAAAATCGAGTAAAAATAGGAAACGAATCATCTGCAGACATATTTGTATCAATACACTTAAACAAAATACCACAATCACAATACTATGGTTGGCAAACATTTTATAAAAATGGTAATGAAAACAGTATTAATCTAGCAACAAATATACAAAATGGACTAAATGAAGCAATAAACAAAGAAAATAAAAGAGTACCATTAAAAATATCAGGAATATATATTGTAGACCACGTGGAAATTCCTCTATCTATTGTCGAGTGTGGTTTTTTATCTAATCCAGAAGAAGCGGAATTATTGCAACAAGATGAATATCAAAATCAATTAGCCTGGGGCATTTACATTGGAATAATAAATTACTTTTATTCAAAATAATGAATTAGTATAAAAAAACCAAATTTGGAAATACTTTAATTAAGTAAAAACAAATTGAGGTTTTTTTATTTTTATTATATAAAAATTTAATTTTATTATAATATTTTTAGACAGTAGAGCAATGTAGGGGCGCACAGTGTGCGTCCGCACTTCGAAGGCATACCCTAATATGTAGGGGCAAAATCAGTAAAAAATGCCCGTAAGATTCGACCCAATTTTGCCTTAAACAAAATTATAGAAAATTAAATTTACGATGTAGTGGCATCGCTTGTGGGAATACCCGTAAGACAGACACCGCTGTGCCCTTTGTTCTGTAAAATAAAAAGCCTCGTATTTAATCATTTTTCAGTGAATAATGAATAGTGAAAAGTGAATAGTGAATAACACAAATTGCTACGCAATTTGAAAGGAGGCCATTTATTTGATAAAAAAGGTAGAAATATGTGGAGTAAATACTTCAAAATTACCTGTCCTGTCAAATAAAGAAAAAGATGAATTATTTATCAAAATAAAAAACGGAGATTTAGACGCAAGAACAACATTTATAAACGGAAATTTAAGATTAGTATTAAGTGTAATACAAAGATTTCGGAGATAGGGGAGAAAATGCAGACGACTTATTTCAAGTAGGATGTATTGGTCTAATAAAATCAATAGATAATTTCGATTTATCACAAGGAGTACAATTTTCGACCTATGCAGTACCAATGATAATAGGAGAAATTAGAAGATATTTAAGAGACAACAATTCAATAAGAGTAAGTAGGTCAATAAGAGATTTAGCATATAAAGCATTACAATCAAAAGAAAAACTAACAAAAGAAACTGGAAGAGAGCCAACAGTAGAAGAAATAGCGCGTGATCTTGAAGTACCAAAAGAAGATGTAATATTAAGTTTTGATGCAATACAAGACCCAGTATCATTACAAGAGCCAGTATATAAAGATGGAACAGAAAATATGTATGTAATAGACCAAATAAGAGACACAAAAAATACAGACGAAAAATGGACAGACGATTTAACAATATCACAAGCAATGAAAAAATTAAATGATAGAGAAAAAGTAATAATAACAAAAAGATTTTTTGATGGAAGAACGCAAATGGAGGTAGCAGATGAAATAGGCATATCACAAGCACAAGTATCAAGA
>CANOPV010000014.1 GCA_947568605.1 uncultured Clostridium sp. | reverse complement strand
AATATTTTAGCGAAGAATTGAATATTTTATTTCATTCAAAAAATAATTTTAACGAAGAATTGTATAACAAAAAAGCATATTTTTAATTTTTTAGGTCTAGCCGTTGGAGTGCGGACGCACACTGTGCGCCCCTACATTTATCAATTCGCATTTTCGTTAAAATATTCTTTTATGATTTTTATTAATTCTTGTTTTGTTTCTTCTTCTGTCATTCCCTCTACTTGTGCTCCTGCAAGTGTTATGTGTCCTCCGCCACCTAATTTTTCAAGTATTACTTGTACATTTATGTCTCCTAATGACCTTCCACTTATACATACTTTTTCGCCTAAATATCCTATTACAAATGAGGCAGTTACTGTGTTTATTGTTAATAGTTCGTCTGCTGCTTTTGCACATATTAGATTTGCGTCTTTATCTTTTTTATCATATATTGATATTGCTATTGTATCATTTACTATTTCTGCTGTTTTTACTATGTCTGCTATTATTTTATAACTTTGTAAATCGCTTTGAAACCATTTTTTTACTTTTATTATATCTACTCCACATTTTCTTAAATATGCTGCTGCTTCAAATGTTCTTACTCCTGTTTTAAATGTAAAGTTTTTGGTGTCTACCATTATTCCTCCATATAGACTTTCTGCTTCTAATGTTGTAATTTCTGGCTCTTTTTTTGCATATTGTAATAGTTCTGTTACTAGTTCAGAGGCTGATGAAGCATATACTTCGTGGAACATTAGTATTGCATTGTCTATATAATCTGTGCTTATTCTGTGATGATCTATTACTACTATTTTATTTGTTTTTTCTAATAACTCTGGTACTTCTACATAACTTCTTTTATGTGTGTCTACTACTATTAATAATGTTTTTTGTGTGATTTTAGATATTGCTTCTGCTTTATCTAAAAATATGTCTTTGTATTGTTCTTCACTTTTTATTGTTTCTATAAAATTGTTTAATGATAACCCAAATGTGTTGTTTACTATGTGTGCTTCTTTTTCAAGATTTTTTGCAAGTCTATATATTCCCATACTTGAACCCATTGAATCTATGTCTCCGTTTGTATGTCCCATTATAATTACATCTTCTGCTTCTAGTATTAATTCTTCTAATGCGTGTGCTACTACTCTTGCTTTTACTTTTGTTCTTTTTTCTACTTCTTGTGTTTTTCCTCCAAAGAAATTGTATTTTCCGTCTTCTCTAATTACTGCTTGGTCTCCTCCTCTTCCTAATGCTACATCCATTGTTGCTAATGCTGTTTCATATCTTTCTTGATTTGTTTCTCCTTCATTTGATATTGCTATTGTTAAAGTTATTTGTAATATTCCTTCTACATCTATTTCTTTTACATTGTCTAATATTTCAAATTTATTTTCTTTTATTTTTTCTAAATATTTGTGTTCTATTGCAAATACATAAGTGTCTTTTTCTGTTTTTATCATCATTCCATTTGTATTTGTTGACCATTCATATATGTTTTTTTCTATTTGTGCTATTATTTGTGGTCTTTTTTCTGTTGGTATTGCTTGCATTGTTTCTTCGTAGTTATCTATTTTTAATATTCCTACACAGGTTTTTGAGTCTTTTAGTTCTTTTAGTACGTTTAAATAGTTTGTTTCATCTATAAAATATAATAATAGTGTGTATACTGTTTGTCTATCTCTTCCTTTTTGTTTTAATTTTACATATTCTCCTAAGATTTTATATGATTTTTTTCCTATTTGTATTTGTTTTTCTACTGATTTTTCTTTTTTGTCTGTTCTTTTTTCTATGTCTATTTTTATTTCTTTTACTACGTCTATTAGTATGTTTTTTATGTCTATGTTTGCAAATTCTGTATTGAATTTGAAGTTTTTCCATACAGTATTTCCGTCTGTTTCTATTAGTATTAGTGGAAATGGTGAGTTTGCTAGACTGTTTTTTGCTGCTGTTTCGACATTTCCTGTAAGTTCTTGTATGTGTTCTGTTATTTCTGTTTTACTTTTGTTGTCGTTCCAGAATGTGTATAATAATACTAGTGCATATATTATTATTGATGGTATTATTAATACTATGTTTTGGATACTTATTATTATTAATAGTATTGCTATTATTGTTAAGTATATTTTTGTTTTAAATGTTACTATTTTAAACATTTTTTTATTGTTTTGCATACATTTCTCCTTTTAAATTCTTGTCATTTATTATTTGCAATTTTATACTATTATATATTATCACATTTTTTTAAATTTTGCACTACTTTTTGTGAAAAAACTAGTATTTATATAAAATATATTATAAAAGTTTTATAACATTATTAAAATGTTATAAACAATATAGTATTAATAAAAATGACTAGACAAGACATAATAAATAGTTTATAATGGCAATAGACTTTACTGGTGGTAACATCAGAGAAAGGAGGACTATCAACAAATGACTAGTTACAGTTTAATATGGTTGTTAATGCAAGAAATTGAAAAATTGAAAGCAGAAATACAATCATTGCAGAAAAAATTAGATAAAGAGTAATCTTTGTCAAGTGGGGTAAAATCGTTACAGAACCCCACTTTTTTTATGCAAAAATTATAAAGAAAAAAAGAGTATGTAGTTCGTTACACCTACATACTGGACTTACTTAATGACTAGTTACGTTCACTTATAAGTTAATAGTATTATAACATCAAATTTCAAAAATGTCAAATACTATTTACATTTTATGCAATTATTTTTTTTATATTCAAAAACTTTTTTATAATTTTATGTAGGTATATTTTTCTATATAATAAAAAATCCCCAGAAGGGGAAAAAACTTATTCAGTTTTTTCCCCTTTTGGGTCATAAAGTTTCGGTGTTCCGTTTTCATTAAGCAATACAGTTATACCTGCTGCACTATCGACTCTGTTAAATACTAACGTATACATTACCTTTGTTTCAGGATCATATCCTATATATTGGACGAAATTAGTTCCTTTAATTTTAGAACCTTTTTCCAACATAACAAATGGTTCAAATTCAATTTCTGTTTCTTGTTCTGAATTTGAGGTTGATACGGTTCCGTCATTATTGTCAAACACAGATATAAATGTCCCATTAAGTTTTTTTACAGGGTAATTATAAATAACTAGACAAGACATAGCAAATAATGATATAATATCAACAGACTTTACTGGTGGCAACATCAGAGAAAGGAGGATTTTATGACAGGTTACAGTTTAATATACCTACTTTTGCAGGAAATTGAAAAATTGAGAGCAGAAATAAGGGTATTAAAAGACAAACAAAACAGTAAAGAGTAATCTTTATTGGTGAGGGCGTTCGTTACATAGCCCTCATTATTTTTTTGCAAAAAAAAGAGTATGTGTCGTTACTCACATACCGAACTTATTTATGACAGGTTACATCACTTATAAGTTAATAGTATTATAACATCAAATTTTTAAAATGTCAAATACTATTTATATTTTATGCATTTTTTTTTTATATATTCAAAAAATTTTTTACGTATATTTATTTAATTGTTTGTACATAATTATATTAATTTATTTAGAAAGGATTGATTTATATGGCAAATCTTAGTCAAGTGGAACTTCAAAATTTGAGACATTTGATTGGTGCTACTGAAACTTCTTATGAAAAATTAAATACTTATGCTAATCAATGTGTTGACCCTCAAATTAAACAGATATTTACAAAGTCTGCACAAGATTCTTTGAATACAAAACAAAAATTAATGTCTTTTTTAAACAATTAGGAGGTACGTATGGAAGAAAAAACTATGGTTAATGATATTTTAGATAACACAAAGGCTGAACTTACTACTTATCAAGGCGTTATTTCTGAGGCGGAAAATATGCAATTAAGACAGACTATTCAACAAATAAGAAATAATTGCGAGAGTTTTCAATATGAGTTATTTAAAATTGCTCAAACAAAGGGGTATTATAAACCAGCTCAACCTGCTACGCAAGATGAGATAAATCAAGTAAAAACAGAATTACAATAAAAAGGTGGAATTAAAATTCCATCTTTTTATTGTAATTTATATCTAATGTTTCTATTTTAATACTATTGTTATCTTGTAAAGTAAATAATGTGTCCCTGCTTCAGATTTAAAGGTATCGATTTCGACCCCTTTTATATTAGAATTATTTATTATTAAATTGTAATAACTTAAACTATAACAGTAATTTATAATTGTAGAGTAAATGTAGGGGCGATTTTAATCGCCCGTTCTTCGAAGGATAACCCTAAGAAAATAACCATAAAACACGACAATTTTTGCCTTTTGTTCTAAAATTAATTTAAGAATATTTATCATTTTTCCAATTTACTATATTATTTTTAATATATTCTTTTATTTTTAAATACTCCTTTTCATTTTATGTGTTCATAAAATGATTTTTGCCATATAGAATATCTAATTTCTTTACTGATATTTGTTTTGTAATGTTTAATTATTTTTGAAATTGTTACATCATTTTTATTATTTATTATAAGTAAAATATGTATATGATTTGGCATTATTATATATTCATCTATTGTGATATTACTATATATATCTTCTATTTTATTTATATTTTGTTTTACAATTTTTCCTTCTTTCGTTAATTCTATATTATTTTCTCTTGTTATTTTTCCTAGCATTTCTAGTCTATCTTTTATACATATTGTAAAAATACATATTTTCTTTTGAATAATCATAGTGTTTTAATCTCAATTGTTTTCTTACTGGAACATTTTCTTTCATCTTAATCCTTTCTGCCCCTTTCATATTATATTATAATTTATGTTTTTTTACAATATTTTTAGTTAAGTCTTCGAAGAGCGTACGATTAAAATCGCCCCTACATTTTCTCTACTATTCTAATTAGCATTTTAGTTCTATAATTAAATATTAACTTTTATTTTATATTTGTTTTCAAATTTAATTATTTGTTATATAATAGTGTTAATTTTTAAATGTTAATTTCAGTTGACAAATTTCAAAGCGAAATTGGTAGATTGCAACTGTTAAAAACTGTATAATTTTAAACAGAAAGGAAAGGTGTTTTAATGAATATCGGAGAAAAATTATATGAATTACGAAAGGAAAAAAATTTATCACAAGAGGAGGTTGCTGATAAATTAAATGTAACAAGACAAACTATTTCTAAATGGGAAACAAATCAGAGTACACCAGATTTCGATAAGATTGTTCCAATTTGTGAATTGTTTGAAATAAGTACAGAGGAGTTATTGACTGGTAAAAAACAAGATGAAAATGCTACATCTATTGTTCGAGATTACCAAAAAGAAGAAGAAAAGGAGATTTCAAAAGAAGAGTTTAAAAGAAAGTCAGCAGAGGTTGTTAGTACATCAGTTTTTCTTTACATATTATCTATTGTGGCTATTATTGTATTGTCAGAAATTAATGATATTTTGGCTGTTTCTGTATTTTTTATTATGATTGCTTTTGCTACTTCAAGACTTATTAAGAATTATATGTATGCTCCTAAGTTTGAAAAGACTAAAAAAGAGAAAAAAGAAAAGGAAATTATTAGAAATATAAATGGTATTATTAGTACAATTTGTTTAGTTATATATTTTATAGTTAGTTTTGCTACTATGGCGTGGTATATAACTTGGGTTATTTTTATAATTTCTGGTATTATTACTCAAATTGTTAGATTGATTTTTTTATTAAATGATAAGGAGGATAGTGAAAATGAAGAATAATGGTTTAATTATTACGATGATTATACTTTTAAGTATTATAGTTATTTGTTTAATTGCTTTTTTATGTGTTTGCATTACTGGTAGGTTTAATTATTTTTCTGGTTTTAGTTTTAAAAGGGATAGTGGAAAGGTTATTTATGATGAGACTTATGATGTTTCTTCTATTAATAATATAGATATTTTATGTGATATTACTAATGTTGAGTTTAGGGAAAATTCTGATAATAACGTTAAAGTTGTTGTTTACGGCGGTTCTAATAGTTCTTTTAATGTTGATTTAGTTAATAATAAATTGGATATTGATTTTAAACAACGCGGTTTTAAACTTTTTAGTTTTGGTGGTAATCAAAATAGTATTGTTGTTTATATTCCAAAAACTTATAATAATGAAATTAATATTGATTGTGATTGCGGTAATGTTGATATTATTTCATTAGATGATTCTACTATAAATGTTAAGGCTGATTGTGGTAATGTTAATTTAGGTAATGTTAAAAATGTTAATATTGATGCTAATTTGGGTGATATTGATATTTCCTTAGTTTTAAATAAATTGAATATTGATTCTGATTGTGGTAGTATTAAAATTGATAGGTTAGATTTGAAAGAGAATTCTTATATTAAGTCTGATTTAGGCGATGTTAAGATTAATGGTACTAATGATATTTTTATTGATGCAGATGTTGACCTTGGCGATGTTAAAGTTAATAATAATAACAGGTATTCTGATGTTACTTTAAAAATTGAGGCAGATTGCGGAAATGTAAAAGTTAATAATTAAAATATTTGTTAAATACTTAAAGCGAAGCATTAGGCGAAAATTATTTTAAATAAAATTTTTAATATAATTAATTTCACAACCTTTTTATAGATTTTTTTCAAAATTATGGTCTGACAGCCGTGGAGGCGGGGAATACCCGTGAGCCTGGAAGACCTAATTTTTAAAAAAATGCTATAAAAAATAGGTTGTGTTAGAGTATTTTAAAAAATTTTATTTAAAATAATTTTCGCCTTACGCTTCGCTTTGTGAAAGAAGGTTTATTATACCTTTCTTTCACAATTTTTTATAAAATTTCTAGTCCTGCAAATTTTGCCATTAGGCGTTTATGTCCTACTTTATCGAAGTTTATATCTACTTTTAGGTCGTCTCCTTCTTGTTCTACATAGTTTATTGTTCCTTCTCCAAACTTTTTATGGCTTATTCTTTGCCCTGCTTGATATTTTGATATGTCGACTGTATTTTGCTTTGGTTTGTTTAAATTATTTAGAAAACTTTCTGGCGTTCTAAATGCAAATCCTGTTGTTTTACTACTTGCTGCTACTTTTATTTCGTTTGTTGATTTTATGTTGTATGATACTACTTTACTTCCTTTATTTCCGTATTCCCATTGATATTTTGTGTCTTCAAATGTTTCTCTTCTTTTTTCTTCTATGTTTTCTTCATATCCTTCTAAACAGTCTTTTGGTATTTCTCTTAAAAATCTTGATACTTGGTTATAACTTGTTGAACCAAATATTGTTCTTTTTTTAGCACAAGTTAAATATAAATAGTTTTTTGCTCTTGTTATTCCTACATAACATAATCGTCTTTCTTCTTCTAGTTCTTTTTCTTCTGATATTGATTTATACCCTGGGAATATCCCTTCTTCCATTCCTATTAAAAATACTACTGGAAATTCTAGCCCTTTTGCACTATGAAGTGTCATAAGTGTTACGGAATCTTCTGTTTCTTCCATTCCGTCTATATCACTAGATAGTGTTATACTTTCTAAAAACTGTGCTAGCCCTCCTTCTGCTTCTTGGTCTTCAAATTCTATTGCTACTGTTAAAAATTCTTCTAAGTTTTCTATTCTACTTTCTGCCTCTATTTTGTCTTCTGCTTGTAATGCTTTTGTATAGCCTGTTTTATCTAATGTTAATTTTATTAATTCTGATACTTTTATTTTGTCTTTTATTTGTATTAGTTCTTCTATTGTATTTATAAATTCTCTTGAATTAAGATATACTTTGTTTAACCCATATTGTTCTGCATTTTTTATTATGTCATACATTGATTTTCCACTTTGTTCTGCTACTGCTTGTATGTTTTCTAAACTTGTTTTTCCTATTCCTCTTTTTGGTTCGTTTATTATTCTTCTTAAACTTAAATTGTCTGCTGTGTTATGTATTAGTCTTAAATATGCTATTATGTCTTTTATTTCTTTTCTTTCATAGAATTTTAAACCTCCAATTATCTTATATGGTATGTCTTCACGTCTGAAAATGTCTTCTATACAACGTGATTGTGCATTCATTCTATATAGTATTGTGAAGTCTGAATATTTATAGTATTCTTCTGTTTTTAGATGGTTTATTTGTTCTACTATGTATGATGCTTCATCGTATTCGTCATCTGCTGAATAGACTTCTGGAAGATGCCCTTTTTCGTTTTTAGTCCATAGTTTTTTATCATATTTTACTGTGTTGTTTTTTATTACCGCATTCGCTATGTCTAATATGTTTTGTGTACATCTGTAATTTTGCTCTAATTTTATAATTTTTGTTCCTGGAAAGTCTTTTTCAAAGTTTAATATGTTTGATATATCTGCTCCTCTAAATGAGTATATTCCTTGGTCGTTATCTCCTACAACTGTAATGTTTCCATATCTTGATGCTATCATTGATACTAATGTGAATTGTGCTTTATTTGTGTCTTGATATTCGTCTACTAATACATATTTAAATTGTTCTGAATAATGTTCTAATACATCAGGGTTTTCCATTAATATTTTTATTGTAAAGTTTATTATATCGTCAAAGTCTAAGGCATTATTTTCTTTTAGTCTTTTTTGGTATAGGTCATATATATTTGATATTTTTTCTTTTCTGAAATCTCCATTTGTTCTTAATTTATAATTTTCAGGTTCTAACATTTCGTTTTTCGCATTGCTTATTTGGGCTAAAACTCCCCTGTCTGAAAACATTTTGTCGTCTATATTTAGAGTTTTTAAGCATTCTTTTACTAGTGCTCTTTGGTCTGATGAATCAAATATTACAAATGATTTGTCAAATCCTATTCTGTCTATATATCTTCGTAATATTCGTACACATATTGAATGGAATGTTCCTATCCACATATCTTGTGCTAGATTTCCTACTAAGTTTTCTACCCTTTCCCTCATTTCGTTTGCTGCCTTGTTTGTAAATGTTATTGCAAGTATATTCCAAGGTTTTACATTGTTATTTTCTAGTATATATGCTATTTTATGTGTTAATACTTTTGTTTTTCCGCTTCCTGCTCCTGCTATTACAAGACAAGGTCCTTCTGTTTTAATTACTGCTTCATATTGTTTTTCGTTTAGTTCTTCTAACATTTATTTTTCCTCACTTTTTATATTTATTTTTTCTAATAGTTTGTCTATACATTTTTCTATTTCTGATACACTCATTCTATATATTTCTATATCATATCCAGATGGCTCTATTAAGTCTTCATTATTATTTTGTGTATATTCTTTTAAAGTGTATATTTTATTTTTTATCTCTGGATATATTCTTATTAGTGTGTTTTTATTGTTTTTGGTTGCACATAATATTAAGTCCATTTGCTCTAATTTTATGTTTCTTACATTTTTTGCTTTATGCTCTTTTACATTTATTCCGTAATTCTTTCATTGCTTCTACTACATTTAGCATTGGTCCATCTCCATCTTGTGCAAATATTCCTGCTGAATATATTTCTATTTGTGTTTCTTCTAAATTTTCTTTTAATTTTTCTTTTAAAAGTTTTTCTGCTATTACGCTTCTACAAACATTACTTGTACATATAAATATTATTTTCATTTTATTTTCTTCCTTTTTATTTTGTAATATTATATCAGCTTTTGTATAGTTTAACAATTAAATTTAGAAAAATATTTTACTTTTTATATTTTTTGTGATATACTGGTTACATTCTAGTCCTTTGGACTTTAAACAGGAGGAATTTTTATGAGCAAAAAAATGTTACCCGCGATGATTTTCGCCCTCTGTACAATGTCAGGAGTAATCGGTTATCTTCTTGGACGTCGGAAGAGGATCAAAGACCCCTACGACAAAGGCTATGACTTTAATAATAAATTCCCTGATCTTGATGATGTCGATCTTGCCGATGATATAGCAAAAAAAGCACAAACGCCAGAAGAATAATTTTGCGACTTTAAAAGGAGACAACTTTATGAAAAAAATTTTATCGGTGATGGCTACTGCTATCAAAATTGTTGCTTTGTCATCTTTTGCAGGATATGTAGTATATATATTTTGCTTGGATAAATTTCTAAAAGGTGATGAAGAAGATACCAGCAATTATGACACTGAATTTGACAATAAAAATTTTGACAAAGATTCGGGCGTTGTAAAAAAATCTTCGTATGGTGAGTTTGACCCTTTGGATTATCCGCCTTATGAGGATACTGAAAATCCTGCTCCTGGCGAAAATACCTCAGAAGAATTTATTACTAGATGTAACGAATTTTTTAGAGATATGTAATGACTAATTCTAGTCAAAAAACCTCTCCTAAATTTTAGGAGGGGTTTTTATATATTATATATAGCAATTCTTCGAAGACGGGAGATCTTGATCTCCCCCTACATTCTCTCTACTATTTTAATTTAGTATTCTAGGATTACCTACTGAACATTAACTTAAATTGTTGTTGCTAGTATTCCTAATATAAATCCACATATATTTCCAATCGCTGTCATTCTTCCTTTATATAGTTTATTTGATTCTGGTACTAGTTCTCCTGATACTATATATAGCATTGCTCCTGCTGCAAAACTTAAACATATTGCTATTACGGTTTCAGATATATTTCCTATTATTGCTCCAAATAATGCTCCTATTCCTGTTGTTACTCCTGATAGTATTACATAGAAAATTACTTTTTTCTTTTTCATTCCTCCATTTTTCATTGGTACTGCCATTGATATTCCTTCTGGTATATCGTGCAATGCTATTGCTATTGCTAATGAATATCCTAATTTTAATGATGCTCCAAAGCCTGAGCCTATTGCTAATCCTTCTGGAAAGTTATGTAGTGCTAATCCTATACTTACTATTATTCCTGTTTTTAATAGAGTATTTGTGTTTTTTACATATCGAGAATTTGTATTAAATTTTTTTTGTACTATTATATCACACATTATCATCATTATTATTCCAAATATTATTCCTATTATTATTGTTGATATGTTTGATATTTCTAGTGCTTCTGGTATTAAGTCGAAGCATATTATTGAGGTCATTAGTCCTGATGCTAATGATAGTATGAAACTTAAAAATTTATTTGATGTGTTTTTAAATGTTATTCCTATTATTCCTCCTAACGTTGTTCCAAATGTGCCAAAAAATAGCCCTATTAATGTTGTTTTTATTAAATTTTCCACAATAAAATCTCCTTACAAATAAAATA
>CANOPV010000013.1 GCA_947568605.1 uncultured Clostridium sp. | reverse complement strand
CTGTTACATAGTTAAATATATCTATTTCGTCATTTTCATTTCCTTGTCTTACTCCTCTACCATCTTGTTGTTGTAAGTCAGATGGTCTATATGGTACATCTAAATGGTGTATTGCTTTTATTTTGTTTTGCACATTTGTACCTGCACCCATTTTTGCAGTTGACCCCATTAAAACTCTTATTTCTCCTGTTCTTACTTTTGCAAATAATTCTTTCTTTTTTGTTTCTGTATCTGCAGTATGAATAAAAACTATTTCATTTTCTGGTATTCCTTTTGCTATCAGTTTTCTTTTTAAATCTGTATAAACATCTGTGAATTGCCATTCTTTTAGTTTCCACACTCCATTTACATTTTCCATTTCAAAAGGATTTTCTTCACTACCTAATGGCTTTGGAGTAGATAAATCACAAAACACTAATTGAGTTGATTTCTTATCTTTGGTCTTTTCCCATATTTCATATACATTATTAGCACAAGCATTTACTTTGCTTCCCTCAAAATCTGGTAACATAGGATTAAGCATTCTTTGGTCAAGTGCTAATTTTCGACCTTCATTTGTAATCTTAAGCATATTATCTTCTTTAGGATTGACTTGCTTTTTTCTTATTCTTTCTGCTCTTTCTCCTAAACCTTTTACCATTGCTTTTTGTATATCACTTGGTTTTACAACTATTGTTTTACGATTTGCCTTTGGAACTGGCAATTTCAATGTTTCAGCAGTTTGTATATCTGCAATTTCCTTAAACATTGCCATTAATTCTGGTAGATTATAAAATTTTGCAAACCTTGTTTTGCTCCTATATCCGACTTCCGTGCGACATCAAGTTCCATTGCTGTTACTGTTTCTCCAAAAGTAGATGCCCAACTATCAAACTGTAATAAATTTGATTTTGCAAGAGTATTGTACTGTAAATACCTTTGCATAGTGTACATTTCTACCATTGAATTTGATATTGGTGTTCCTGTTGCAAATACAATTCCCCTGCCCCCAGTAAGTTCATCTAAATATTGACATTTCATAAATAAGTCAGAACTTTTTTGTGCTTCTGTTTGTGCTATTCCTCCAACATTTCTCATTTTAGTAAATAAAAATAAATTTTTAAAATAATGTGCTTCATCAATAAATATTCTATCGCACCCTAATTGTTCAAAAGTTACAATATTGTCTTTTCTGCTTTGGTCATTAAGTCTTTTTAGTTTTTCTTCTAGCTTTGTTTTACTCTTTTCTAATTGCTTTATAGAATAATACTCTCCGTTCATTATTTCTTAAATCATCAATACCTTTTAATAGGTCATTTATTTGCCTTTTCAATGCTTTTTCTTGTCTTTCCTTTGACATTGGGATTTTTTCAAATTGTGAGTGTCCTATAATTATTGCATCATATTCTCCTGTTGCAATTTTACTGCAAAATTTCTTACGATTATTTGTTGCAAAATCTTTTTTAGTTGCTACAAGAACATTTGCTGATGGATATAGTTGTAAAAATTCACTCGCAAATTGTTCAATAATGTGGTTTGGTACAACAAATAAAGACTTGCTACATAATCCAAGTCTTTTACTTTCCATTGCAGAAGCTACCATTTCAAATGTTTTTCCTGCTCCAACTTCGTGTGCTAACAATGTATTTCCACCATATAAAATGTGTGCGATTGCATCAATTTGATGTTTTCTTAAACTTATTTCTGGATTTATTCCACCAAATTGAATATATTGTCCGTCATACTCACGAGGTTTTATACTATTAAATTGTTCATTATAAATTTTTACTAATCTTTCTCTACGAGCTTGATCTTTCCATATCCACTCTACAAATTCTTCTTTTATCCTATCTTGTTTTGCCTGTGCTATTGCTGTTTCCTTTGCATTTAAAACTTTTTGTTCATTGCCGTGTTCATCTATAACTGTATCGTTAATCCTTATGTCTTTCAAATTTAATGTTGTTTCAATTATTTTATATGCGTTTGCTCTTGCCGTTCCATAAGTGCTATATGCTAAAACATTACCTTTATCTTCACTCTTTCCACTTATATTCCATTCAGAAGTATATTCAGAATAATGCACACTAATATTGCTTCTATTAGAGGATTGAGGTTTTAATAATTCAAACATAAATTGTTCTACCACATCTATTGGTATCCAAGTTGCTCCTAATCTTACACTTATTTCACTAGCTGACAAATCTTTTGGCTGTGCTTGTTCAAGTGCTTTTACATTTATTTCATATTGGCTATCATTTTTTGCAAATTCCTGTGCAATTTTTAATTTTTCTCTTACATTTCCGCTCAAATATTCATCTGTAGTAACATAGTTTTCTTGCATAGGTTCTTTATATATACTTCCCTCAAGGTCTTTTACAAGTTCTTGCTCTGTTTTTCCTGTAAGATTGCACATATATTCTATATCAACTTTTGCTTTTTCTGATATAGAAACAATTAAGGCATCTACACTATTGTTTACTTCTGATACTGCCTTGTGAGGTTTTATTGTTCTTTTAGTAAACATATCTGCTTTTCTTACAAATTGTTTATTCTCGTTAATAATTTCAAGTGAGCATAATAAATAATAACTACTATCTTCATTAAATGCTTTTTCATTTGCCCTACTATTTATTATTCCATAAGTTTTTGTAAAACTATCATATAGGCTATTTAATTTTAATTGCTCTTGTTTTATCTCATCTTCGGAAGCATTATCTGTTTGTAATTCTATTAGGTTTCTTACACAATCTCTAATGGCTATCATACCTTTTATTCTGCTTATTGTAGTCAATGGTAGTTCTTGTAAATACATTCTGCTATTTTCTCTATAATATATTTGATTATCTACTATGGTATAGGAGAAATTTCTTACACCTGCATCTGCAGGAATACTCGTTTCCTCCTCATCTTCTATATCTAGTTGATAATCTTCTATTTCAGAGTTTATATTTATTATTGCTTGACTTAACAAGTTCTCTAATGGAATTTCATAAGGGCTACAAGTGTCAATAGGTCTTCCATATTGACCTTTATCTCTTTTCATTTCTCCTAATATCATTTCTGGATGTTCTACAAAGTATTTATTCATTCTAAATCCATCTTCATTTTCTGCAATTTCTACCCAATCATCTTCAATATCAACAATCTTATCTCTTTTCTTTAAGAATATAATATCAGATGTTACTTCTGTTCCTGCATTTTTCTTAAATGTATTGTTTGGTAATCTAATTGCACCTATAAGTTCTGCTCTTTGTGAAATATATCGCCTTACATCTTCATTTTCTTTATCCATTGTTCCTTTACTTGTAATAAAAGCTATAACGCCATTTGGTCTTACTTTATCAAGAGTCTTTGCAAAAAAGTAATCGTGCAAAAGGAATTTATGCTTGTCATATCTTTTGTCAAAAGGTTTGTCCTCTCCAAAAGGTACATTTCCAACTGCTACATCAAAAAATGAGTCTGGCAATTCAACATCTTGAAATGCTTTTACTGCTATTGTATTTTTCTGATATAATTGTCTAGCAATTCTCCCAGATATTCCATCAATCTCAATTCCATATAATTTACATTGTTTCAAGCTATCTGGTAACATTCCCATAAAGTTGCCAACTCCGACAACTTGGCTCTAAAATATTTCCTTGTTTTAATCCCATTTTTTCAAGTGCTTCATATATTGCATTTATAACTATTGGTGGAGTATAGAAAGATGTTAATGTAGATGCTCTCGCTTTCTCATATTCTTTTTCAGTTAGTAATGAAAGAAGTTCTTTATATTCTTCTGACCAATTGTCTTTAGTTTTATTAAAAGCATCTGCAAGTCCTCCCCAACCAACATACTGTGCTAGTATTTCTTGTTCTTCTGTTGTGGCATATCTGTTTTCATCTTCACACTTTTTTAATATCTTTGTTGCTTCTATATTTCTTTTATATTTTTCTTTTTGAGTTCCCTCTCCCAAACCATTATCAGTAATTTTATAGTTATTTCTATCTTTTAATGGGATTTCTGGGTGTAAATCAAAATACTCTATTTTATTTCTTCGTTTTCTTTTTATATGTGGCATTAGTTTCTTTTCAGTTTGTTCTAATTTTTCTGGAGCATTTTCTTCTACCTTGTCATCTTCTTGTACCCCTTTATTTCTTTCTTCTTGATAATTTTCAACTAATGCTTGTGCTAGATGTTTGAAATAATCAACAACATCTGCATTATGAAAATCTATTTTTACTATCATTTTTCTTATTTCTTCTTGTTCTTCTTTTGATGTTGCTTTTATATTTTCTATAACATTTCCTAACTCAAAATAATGAATTTCGCCATTTGATTCAATAGAAAAAATCTCATCAAGGTCAATTCCTTTTTCTTCAATAAAAGTATCTAACCATTCATCAAATGAACTGTCTTCTATATCTTCTATTAGTGTATTTTCAATTATATCTTGTACTTTTCTTCTAGTTCTTACTTTGTCATTACCTGGATTTTCTTTTACCTTTCTATCAAATTCATTTCTATCCATTTCTTCAACAAGTATTGGAAAACTCATATCTCTCAATGCTACTCTATTAGTATCTATTGAACTAATTGAAAACTGTCTTGTACCTATATAAACTACATCTCCTACCTCATATTCATAATAAGGCAATCGTTTTTCTAATTCTGCAAGCAATTCTCTTGCTTCTACTGCTAATTCGCTATCATAATCTTCATCTTCATAACTTGCTTTTAAAAAATCTATATAATCTCTGATATTCAATTCATCATTTATATCTGCTCTTATTAGCTCTATATTATCTTCATCTGTATTTTCTGGTGGTACATTGTCCATATAAGCATACAAATCATAATCTTTTATAAATGAGTGCAATCTTTCAGCAAGTTTATATTCTTCGTCTTTTATTTGATTTTCTAATTCTGTACTTATTTTTGGTCTATCGTTTGCATCTACCCAATCGTAATACTCATCTTTTTCTATATCTGTCAAGTACCTTTCTGCACTTATAAGTTCTCTTATTCTTTTTTCAACTTGTATCCAAGTCAATCTCAACTTTGGTGCATTTTCTTTATGTGCAAAAGATAATACTATTCCTTTTGAACTATATTCTTCACATACTCCATTACCATCTGCACTTCTGCCACCTGTTCCATACTCATTTTTCAAAAAATCGGCATTTTCTTGGCTTGATAAACTTTTTGTAAATTGTTCATATATTCTAAACTTGCCCTCTGCAAAACCACTTCCCTCTTGTAAAACACTATCAATCATTTCTTGTGTAAAAGAAAAAACAGAAGCATTTTCTGCCTCTGCTATATTTTGTTTTTGTTCATTTTCAGTTAGTAAATTAAAATTATTTTCCAACTCTTTCACAGATAATATTGAAATAAAATTTTCTGTAATATCATTCCAATTTTTAAAACATTCTTCTGTTCTATTAAGATAATTACCTTTCCATAAATACAATCCATTTTGGTAACACTTATATCCAGTTCTTACATTATCTATTTCATATTCAGTATAAGCATTTCCCAATATCTTTATAATATATTCTTCAAGTTTTTCTCTATTATCTATATTTTTTTTAAAAAACTGTTCTACTTTTTCAAAATCTTTGATAATATTTGGTGCATTTTCTATAATTTTATTAACTGTTTCATCATCCTTAAATTCTTTTATATTAGAATTGTTGTTAATATCATAATAACCTAAATATAGATTAGTTCTCTCGTTACTTGTTCTTCTGCTATTAGTTTGTAGTTGTTCATTGCTTTTACCCAAGTCATTTGGTCTTTCGCTTTCAATTCTTCTGTTATCCCATCTTGTTTCGCCATTTTCTCTATTATCTGTGTTACCATTTTCGTTGCCATTTCTTGTATTTCTGTTAGATGTTTCGCTAATTGTTCGTTCATTAGTAGTATCGTATATTCGCCTTTCTTGTTCTTCTTTAGATAGTGTAACCTCATTGTTGCGAATTTCCCTGTTGGTAATTTTTCTTGTTTCATTGTTAGGTTGGGCATATTGTAGTCCCCTACTTTCGTGTATTCTAGTTCTATCATCTTCAATTCCTCCTTTGATTTTTTCTTTACTATTAGAATACTCCTCTTTTTCATTATTAACAAATGTGCGATTTTGATTTTTTTCATTTTTTTGCAAATTTATTACTGTCTTTGCAATTTCTCTTAACCCAATTTCTGCTATATCACTTATCGCAGTTCCAAGTAAAACAGTTAAATTGCTATTATCAAATTTTTTAATATAAGAAAATTCACTTTTTGCAATATATTTTTCTGGATCAATACCACATCTATTAAGCATCATATAAGCTACACTACCAAATGTTGTTTGATATACTAATGATTGTATTTCAGAATCAGATAAACTTTCTAACATAGTTCCAGTTTTATATTTTAATATTGATGACATATAGTCTTGTATATTATCCATTACCATATTATTTGCTGTTGTAATAATTGCATCTACAAAACTACTATTTTCACTTATATCTCCAAATTTTGCTTCTAAAGAGTCTATAATTTCACTCTCGTATTCTTGTTTTATGCTCCATAACTTATATGGTGTATTTTTATAATTATGAGTATCTGCTACATCAAAAACTAATCTAAATGGATATTTACTATTTTCATTTTTTGAGAATACAAATATATAATCTGCATCTTTATTAACCCATCTATGAACTTTCTCATTCCATTCTTCCATTTCTGCACAAGCAGTTGCATTTGGTCTTTGTGCAAAAATTAAAATTTGGTCATTAAAACTATACTTAAAGTTCCAAGAAGCAGTTTTTAAAAATGATAACCAGTTATCTTCACTTTTTGTTATATCATTTATTGTATCTTTATAAAGTTCTCGTGTTTCAACAATTTTTCCCATTTTGCACCTCCTTGTTATTAAGTTTCAAATAGAATTTTAAACCAACTTTTATCTTGTATCATTTCTTGTATTTTCCATATTATTTCTACATCTTTCATAGTTATTTTGTCTTGTTCTTTCAGTTTGTTAAGGTCTAATACTTTGATATTTAAGATTGCTTTTTCTCCTACAATGTTTATTTTTTCTAATTTCTTTATTTCTTTTTTCATTTGATTTATGCTATAAGTTGCCATTTTTACACCTACTTTCTTTAATTAAAGGTGGCCTTATAAAAGCCACCTTTACAATTTATCTATTTATTTTTTCTTTTCTTTAAAATTTCAACTACTGCTAAAATTGTTAATAAACTAATAGATGTTCCAAGTAAGCTAACCCATAGTATTGTATTTCTTTCATCTCCGTGTTTTTGGTGTTTCTATTTTTTGATTTTCAAATTCAAAACTATATACTTCATTATCTTTTTGAATTTCTACATTATCAACAAAAACCCCTTTGTCATTTATTTCTACTTTTGCAATTCTATTTGATAGTTC
Organism: uncultured Clostridium sp.; assembly: GCA_947568605.1. Lineage (GTDB taxonomy): Bacteria > Bacillota > Clostridia > TANB77 > CAG-508 > CANRES01. The sequence goes on along the minus strand of CANOPV010000013.1, from coordinate 3,850 downwards.
ATAACCATTTGGAGATTTTAGTTCTTTTATATAAAATGTTCCATATCTTAAATCTTCAAAAGTAACAAAACCATCTTCCTTATTAGACTTTAATTCTTTTATCAATTTTGTACATTCTTCATCTTCATAAATTCCAAAAGTAAATTTTTCTTTTATTATTTCTTTTGTTTGGCTATCTATTTTTACAACTTTAATATCTGTTAAAATAGGCATATCTTTCATTTCAATTTTTTGTGTTTCTTTATCTTCTGTAACTGTGAAAGATATTTCTTCTGTAATTTCATATCCATAAGGAGCTGTCTTTTCAATTAGTTTATAATTTTTATTTTCTTCTAGTCCTGTAACTTTATGTGGCTCTTTTGTAGATGTCCACTCATCAATTACATTGCCATCTTCATCAACTACTTGTAATTCTGCTCCCTCTATTTCTTCGCCTGTAACTAGATCTGTTTTAATTATTTCAACAACTTTGTCTATCATTATAATTTCTTGTGTTTCTTTATCTGTTGTTACTATAAATTCAATATCAGTTGCCTTTACATATCCATCAACTACTTTTTCTTCGTGTAGGATATAGCTTTGTCCCTCAATTAAACCACTAACTTTGTGAGCTTCTGTTGTTGTTTCCCACTTATCCACTATATTCTTTGTTTTTGTACTTGTTATAGTTAATGTTGCACCCTCTATTGCATTTCCGTCTATATCTGTTTTTAGCACTTCTACAACCTTATCTACCATTGTTACTTTTTGAGTTTCTTTATCTAATGTTACTGTAAATTCTATTTCAGTTGAAATTACAAAACCATCTGGAGCATAATCTTCATATAGAGTATAGCTTTCTCCCTCTACTAAACCATTTATTCTATGTGGCTCTTTTGTAGATGTCCAACTATCAACTACTTTTCCGTCTTTATCTACAACCTTTAGTTCTGCTCCCTCTATTTCTTTTCCTCCAAAATCTTCTTTTGTCATTTCTACGATTTTGTCTATCATTGTAACTTTTTGAATATCTGCCGTGTTGTTAACTGTAAATTTAATTTCAGTTGCTTTTACATATCCATTTGGTGCTATTTCTTCTTTTAATGTGTAAGTCTCTCCTACTTTTAGCCCCTCTATTTTGTGTGTTTTTTCAGTAGATGTCCAACTATCAATTACTTCGTTGTTTTCATCTATAACTGATAATTTTGCACCAATTAACTCTTTTTCCCCAGTTATATCTGTTTTACTAATTTCTATACAAGTAGTTTCATTTTCAATATTCAAATTTACTGTATATACTTTTGTTTTTGTATCTTTTTGTTCAAATACAACTTCGTGTTCTGTTTGGTCTAATACTGCTCCATCTATTGTTGTTAATTCTTTCAAGTAGTATTTTCCCATAGGCAAATTTTCTACTGTCAATGTGCCATCTGCTTTTAAGTTGTATGTTCCTACTCTTTTATCTTTTTCGTATATAACACTTCCATCTGCATAGTCAATTACATTTTCTTTTGCTACTAATTCAAAAGATATTTGTGTAAAATCAATATCTTTTATCATAGTTTTATCTACATCTTCTCTTAAATTAACTTTTTTATTTAATTTCAAAGTTCCTGTTGGTTGCTCATTTTTAGCTGTAACTGTAATCCAAGCATCCCAATCTTTATCATAGTTTAGTGTAGAGTTTCTATTATCTACTTTAAAAATTAGTTCTTCATCTAATTGTAAAAAGCCTGTTGGATTTTTTATTTCAGTTAGTTTATATTTTCCTGCTTCTAATTTATTTTCAGTTCTTGCAATTCCCTCATTATTTGTAGTCCAAGATTTGAAATATTGATTTCCAACTTTACATTCTACTTGTTCCCATTTGTTTGTTTCTTCGTTTAATCTATATAATTCAAATGTTGCATTTGAATAAGTTACAAATTTTCCAGTTTTCTTATCTTGTTTTTGTAATTTGATATATGACTCAAAAGGTAAATCATTTTCTACAAGTTCTTTTACTGGTGTTTTGCTATCTCTATCAATAGTTACATAAAATTGTTCTACTGTTTCTATCTCTGGAGATGGTGTATAAGTTTCATTTACTGTATATTCCCCATAAGCAAGTAGTCCAGAAATTCCGTGTCCATCACTTCCAGTTCTAAAAATAGAATATTCATCACTTGCAAATTCACTTAAATGTTTTTTTGCTTCGTCAAAACTTCCATAAAAATCTACATATTTTGAAAGTATTGCTGTAAATTCTGCATTTGCTACTACTTCTGCCGTTGTATTATCGTTTGTTGTTACTTTTATAACTTCAAAAGGAGCTTTTTGTACTGTATTCTTAACTGTTCCTGCAATTTCTATTGTTTTTGTATTCATATCTCTATATGAAAATGTATAATCATATATATTTGTATCTTTCATATATCCAGTTGGTACTGTTGTTTCTTTTGCATAGTATTTTCCCATTGGTAATCCTTTTATCATATTTCCACTAACACTTATTTCAGCAGGTGTAGAATTATTTGTTATTTTTATACTTGCTATTCCATATTCATTGAAAGTAAATGTTGCAATTTGTTCATCTTTTGAAAAATAAGTTACTGTTCCTGCCACATTAGTTATTTTTTCTTTTGCATATAAAGTATATACTGTTCCTTTTAATGTTGCATCTCCGTGATGGCTCTTTTTATCTACTCTATTTTTATTTCCTGTATCTCTATCTGTTTTCTCAATAGTAAGATTTCCTGTTGGCTCATCATTTTCTACTGTAACACTTTCATAAATAACATTTGTATTTTGGTCTTTATATTTTAAAGTAACTGTCTTTTTTTCGGTATTTAATAAATAACCTGTTGGAACTTCTATTTCTTCAACAATATATTTTCCAAGTGGTAGTTCATCTTTATTTGCAATTCCTGTTCTATCTGTCGTAATTATTGCTACTGTTTCTCCTCTTGTATAATATTTTACTGTTTTTGCTACATTGTATATATCTTCATTTGCCTTTATTGTGAATTTTGCACCTTGTACTTTATCTCCATTTGAATTTGTTTTTTCTACTGTTATACTTCCAGTTGGCTCATTATTTACTATTGCTTGTTTTGTTGTTTGATTTGGTGTTATTGTTACTGTATAGGTTTCTGTATTTAATAAATAACCATTTGGACTAGATTTTTCTGTTATTGTATAATTTCCTTTTTTTAGTCTTTCTAGTGTTATTTTTCCACCTTTTACTTGCACATCTTGATTAAATCCATTTTCTCCTGTTACTGTAAAGATTGCACCATCAACTAAATCTCTATTTGTGTTTAGTTTGCTTAATTCTAATCTTCCATATTGGTCTATCTTTAAATCTAGTAGCATTGTTACTGGGTCATTATAGTTGAGTGTATATAATTGGTTTTGTACACCCTCTTTAAAAACAAAATAAACTGTACTGTCTTGATCTGCTGTTTCTTCCTTGATAATTCCCCAACTTTTCATTGTACTTTCTGATATTTTATAAGTTTCTTTTGTGCAACTCTCATCAACTGTAATACTTAATGTGTTTTGTCCTTTAGTATGTTGTATTCTTATTCCATCAACTGTTTTATCAAAATTCACATAGTCTTTTAATACATTGTTTGAATCTGTTATTGTTTTTGTTTCTCCAACTTCTAGTGTTATTGTATCATTTACAAAGCTAGGTTGTTTTTTCATATTTGCTATTTTTTCATTTATCGTTGCTTTAAATGAATTATATTGACTTTGTATGCTTGAAGCTTTAAATGTAGCATTACTTTGTCCTAACACTTCCCATATCATTTGTTGTGTGAATACATAGTCCATTTTTCTTGATTTCATACCCTCTGCCATTATTCCACCATCTACAACATAATCT
>CANOPV010000012.1 GCA_947568605.1 uncultured Clostridium sp. | reverse complement strand
GTTGCTATTTTTTTAATTTTACTGTTAGTTTTGTCTAATTCTTGATTAAGATTGTTTACTTTTTTTGTATTAGACATTTTTTCTAATTCTGTATTTGTTTTTTTTGATGTTTCTTTAATTTGATTTATTGTTTTTTTATTTTTTTCTAAATCAATTTGCATCTCTTTTAATGTTGATGTTTTCATATAGTCTGCAATAAATTTACTTGGGTCTACTGTTACCCCATCTTTATTTATTTGAGTTATGTTTTTATCTAATTCAATTATTTCCTTATTAACTTCTTTTATAGGAGTGGTTTGAAAAGAACTTCTTATAACATTAGTTAAATTTCCAAAGTTAGAATTTATATCCATAAGAAGTTGATTAGTTAATCTTGTTTCACCTATCATTTTTTGAAAAGGTTTTAAGTCTATAACTCCTTGTATCGAACCTCTTAATGTTTTGACTTCACTTATTAACTTGTCTATTCCATTAATTGCACTACCTGCATCTACTGTGATTTTATTTTCTAATGTATTTTCTGCCCTTATTTCTCACTCCTCTGTTTTAATAGCATTTGCCCTCTTATTTTTTGTTCTTTTATCTTGTGCATTAACTCTTGTCTTTGTTCTTCTACTGTTTTTGGTTTAGTATTAAACTCTATTGGCTTGTCAAAATATTTTGCATTTTTACTAAATGCACTTACAATAGCGTTATAATTATAAAACCCTTGTAGCCAAGCCTTATGATTTATTATTTCTCGTTCTTGTTCTATTTTCTGCATATATGAATTTCGGTATGCCCAGAGCAAGTCTGGGTTATCGTTCCAAAATTCTTGCAAAGGCATACCGAACTTGTATTGCTAATGGTACTTGATATTTATCAAATAACTCTGTTAATGTTATTTTTTCTTCTTTTCTATCTTCGTTACTATTCTGATTATCTTCTATTTCGTTATTTCTTGAATAGCATCTGGTCTGATAAAACCCATAAATTGTATTGATAAAAAAGATGTTATATCAGCCAGTGTTTGTTTGTCTTCTGTTGTATCTTCAATAAACTTTTGTTCTATTCTTTCTGCTTCATCTTCTGTTATCCATTCTTGATATGAATACAACCCTGTATAAAATAATTTATCTGCTAATGTTAGCATTTTTGTATCATCATTCATATTCAATCCAAGTGCTTCTGCTTTCTTCGCACTCTTTCTTGTTGGAAATCCTAATTTGTACTTTTTCCCTTCAACTGTTATAGTTTTAAATTCTTCTTTCTTCATATTCTTTTTCCTCCATTAAATTAATTAATTTTATAGATTACGCTGTTGGTAACAACGCACTTACTTCTGTACTTGTTTTGTCTACTATATCCATTGGTGTTATTGTTAGTGTTGCTTCTAATGCACTGTTTAAAGATACTGCATTTTTCTTTGTTTGTGCTGAACCTGTTATTAATGTTCCTGTTCCATCTGGATATGCCACTAAAAATTCGTGTACTTCTCCATTACAATATGGTAAAACTTTTGTAAAATAGTTTTCTTCTGTATAGTTATATGTAAACGCTTGTGATGGACTATCTTGTCTACCTGCTACATATTGTTTAATTTTGCTATCTAGTGTTGTTACCTCAATTTGCTCTGGGTCTGACCCACTTTCTGGCACATCTTTTATTTTTACTAATTGCGAAAATGCTGTTGCACCTTTCTTTTTACCATATAACATTATGCCAATATCACTTTGTCCTACTATTTCTACTCCTGTGTTTTCTCCTGCCCTTCGGCATCTACCTCCTATAAATTATATTATTTTTTATTTTACCCTCAAACTTTATAGCCTCTCTTGATACATTTATATCTGCATTTGGTCTTGTTTGTGGCTCATTGCCTTTAAATCTGTAATGTTCTTCAAATACTTCATATATTAAGTTTTCAAGTTCTTCTATAATAGTTTGCTTGGATATTTTCTTACTTCCAACAGTTTTATCTGTTGCATATATTTCTATTTCTAACTCTACTTTATATCTTGGTTCTCCATAACATAAAGTTTCGTTTTCTAAAATTATTTTTGGTCTTTGTATTAGTATTAATGGAAATATTTTACTTTCAGTTGGTGTTGTTTTTAATACTTTTGGTGTGTATTTAGATTTTTGTTCTATATATTTTTTTGCAAATTGATATAATTGATTATATAGTTCTGTTCTCCTCTATCTCACTCCTTTTGTAGTTCTTCTAGTGCTATCTCTGTAAACATCTCTTCTGCTCTTTTTAAAGCATTATAGAAATATCTACCTGCTGGCAACCCCCTAGTCCAAGCCCTTAATTGTCCATCTGGGTCAGTCCATTTATAAGGGTTAGGGTCGCTGTCAGTTGTTGGATACCACCAACCAGCCTCTCCATGTGAATTTACATCATATTTCCAACCCATCTTTTGTAATTCTTCTGATACGTGTGGAAATTTTTCTCCTATTACACCTGTACCAAATTCTTTGAATTGTGCTTCAAATTCTTCGTTTACAATACTTCCTACTGCTGTATTTCCTTCTAGCCTTGTTGGTATTTTCTTTGTACCAGACTGTAAATCACAGTCCATCATAATGTCTACAAGCCTATCAGCTATTCTCATTGCTATTTTAGGATAATCTTTTTTTCTATTTTCGTATCTTTTTATCATTTCGTCTAAACTCGATAATGATAAACGTGTTTCAAATTTTGCCATTGCATCGCCTACTTATTAGGTAATTTTTCAAAATATATTGCTATTTTTCTATTTTGATTTCTTACACTGTCTATTTTGTAATTTGCATTATCTCCATAGACTTCTTCGCCTTCTGGTGTTACATCTTCTATATATGCTAAGTCATTTTCTTTAAACTTACCTAAATATTTATTATAATCTAGTAATACCTTTTGCATTTTGCTTACTTTGTTACCGTATTCTTCTATGTCTGTACTACCACTTAATTGTTGTATGTTTTCTAATCCTATGAATACTGGTTCGTCATAAGTAGCAATAGTTTGTTTGCAATCGTCCATATCGTCAGTTAAAAAACTTGCAATATACAATGTTTTTTTCTTCCATTTACTTCTCATTTAATCACCCCTGCTACTGGTGGTGGTAATTCGTTAAGTAAATCTTGTGAAATTCCTGCTCTTGCATAACTTTCACTTAATCCATTTTCTGAATAAGATGTTAAGTTTTCGTCTCCATCTAAGTTATATAATTCAATAGCACATTTGGTTTGCCAGTTTTTTGCACTTTCATCTGGTAACTCTGTCATTGTCCTATATCTAAAAGGATAAACTAGTCTAAGATAACGAAATTTTGCATCTTCAAGATTATCTAAAAAATCTTCATCGCAACTTGTATTTGAACTATCTTTGAGAATTTTTCTTCTCATTTTTTTTAATTGTTCTTCTTCGGTTATCATAAACTAGCCCTCCTCTCTTAATTATTCTTATGAATTATTTGCTGGTGCTGTTGAAATATCTCCTGCATTTACAAGGAATACCTTTTTAGCCTCTGGTTTAACAAATGTTGTAGAAATACCAGTTATTTTGCCGTGTAAATGTTCTGCTCCATAGTCTAAACCAATTTGACCAAAGATTTGATATTTTGTTCCTGCACCTTGTTTTCCTAATTCTTCTAAGAAGAAATTACCTTTTCCTGGTACTGGTTGTTCTATTGGTGATAAAGCATTTAAATTTAATATTAATGCTGTTCCTGCTGGTAAAAATTCTCCTAATGCAATATTTACTGTTCCACTTGGTAACAATAAATCTCTTATTTGCACACCAAAAGTTCCATTATATGGTTCTCCCATTTTAATACCATTATCAACTGCACTTGCATTTAATTGGTTTAATGATACTGTATCTAACCATAATGTTAAGCCAGTAATATCTGCATTGTTAGATTTCATTTTGATTAGCATTTCATTTACAGCCCATATATCAAGTGTAGCATTTTTCTTATTAGAACCTGAACCAGTTTCTAATGAAAGTGTATTACTTGTTATGGCTTCAATTAAACCTCTTGTTTTATTTGCTGTTGTGTCTGCTGTTGATTTGTTATATGTACCTTGTATAAATGTTTTTTCAATACTTCTACGAATTTTTTCCATTTTTCTTGCAATTTGGAATTTTAATTCGTCATTTGGGTTTGCTACTTGTCCTGCAATATTAATGCCTGACAATGTTCCCATATTAGATTGTTTTGCGTAAGAAATGGCTAAACTCTCCATAAATATTTGTGTTACGTTTGTGTTTTGACTTCTTGTAATGAATGTTGCGTCTGGTGCTGTTAAAGACGCTGTTTCTGATATATTTGGTATATCTCCTTCTTCTGCTGTATAATTTTGTCCTAATACGTACTCAACTGAGTTAGTATATTTTGTTCTACCTCCTATTGCACTTAATAGTGGTGTTCTTGTGTTGCTTTTTGTATAAAGCATTCCTGAAAAGTTTGGTGTTCCAAAACTTTGAATTACATTATCTGCCCTTCATCATCATATCCTTTCTTTATTTATTTTGTGCTTGTGCTATTTGCATTGTTAAACCTGCCATAGCAACCATATCGCCGTTTTTTTCTGCTTCGGCATAAGCATTTTTTAATTTATCTAATTGCGTTAAATTATTGTTTAAATCGTCTCCGCCTTCTGGCTTTCTTTGTCCTTTTATTATTTGCTCTTTTACTTGATTTTCAATTGCTTTCTTTTGGTTTAGCATTGTATTACATATAACATTTGCTAGACTTTTTGTTTCTTCTGGGTCTTTTTTAAGAATACTTGGTATAATTTCCTTATAGTCTTCTTCTTTGAACCCTGCTTTTGAAAATACATTTTCTGCAAATAATTGACTTAGCATTTTACTTTGTTTTTCTGATTTTTCTGCTTCTATTTTTCTTAATTCTGCTTGTTTTTCTTCTGCTGTCATTTTTTCTTCTTTAAATTTGTTGTATTCTGCTTCTAACGTTGAATATTTATTTTTCCATTCATCTTTTGTTTGTTTTTGAACATCTTTTGGCACATAGTTATTATTAACTATCTTTTTAATTGCCTCTGCTCTTGCTTCTGTATCTAATTGCTCATTAGATAAGATTTGATTTAATTCTTCCTCCATAATTTTATCCTTTCTCATACTCCATTTTTTTACTGTGTCTGGAAACACATATTAGTATGGCAAACTTAACCCTGTTTGCTAGGTAATTTATTTTTATCTTGGTTTTGATTTTTGCTTTCTGGCTCTTTGATATTGCTTTGAGCATTTAACTTCTCTTTTGCAATATCTTGTACCTTCTTCCAAAAATCTTCGCCTTGAAAATTAACACTTTTTTGGAATACATCGTGTGGGTCTCCAAATAGACCTACTACTGTAAAGGCTATTTCTGGGTGTACTCCTGCCTCTAGTAAACCTAACAATGCTTGTGCTTTTACAAGTAAGTTATCTGACTTATCACGAGGTATTTTTATATCTATATCTGATATTTTCAAGTTCTTTATCTTTTCTGAATTTTCTCTAATGTCTGATTTACATATATTTAATATTAGTTTTAAAAACTGTCTTTCTGATTTCTTAAAGTTTAGGTCGTCTTGCTTCGCTCTTTGATATGCCATAGTCCAACCTTCGCCTAAAAGTCTTGCTTGTCCTGTATCTCCTCCACTTGGTTTGTCGTTTAGTCTTGGAATGCCTAATATTGTTAGAATTTTATTATATATATCATCTGTTACTATTTTTGTTTCACTATGTTTTAATTGTTGTGTAAGTAGTCTTACATCTGCTGGCTTTCCGTGGGTCGTTTGTAAATACTTTTATTGCTCCAGCTTCTTCAAGTTCTTTTACATCTTCTACTGAAACATCTTGATTTATAAATACTAATAAACTTTGTACAAACTGGTCTATTCCGTCTAAATCGTCTGACTTAATTTTATTTAAAGCATTTAATTGCGTTATTACTAACTCAATTAATCCTATTCTTGCTGTATTTAATGGATATTCTATAATTCTTTGACCTTTTGGGATTAAAGGATATTCTTTTATTTTTTCTCCTTTTGTTAATGGGTCATTAAATTCGTTTAATATATAATTTCCATTAGTTTCTTTTATTTCTAACATAAAGTCATCTGTATATATTGTTATTACTCTATATCTTGAATTAAATTCTCTTACAGCACTTTCTGACATTGATATATTTGAAAACCAACTGTAATAGCCACTAAATAATGGTTCTTTTTTTATTCCGCTAGAATATACTACAAATGTTCTTCTAGGGTCTGGTACTGACATTTCAAAAGGTGCTTCATCTTCATCGTCTGGGGTATCTGTATCACTCCATCGATAAGCAGTTCCTGCAATTCTTTGCCATTCTGCAAGTTCATTATCTAAACTTGGCTTATCTTCACTTGCCATAAATCTATTTAAAGTTGATATTTCTGGATTTACTACTTCTGTATCTTTCTCACCTTTTTGTACATATTGTACTGGCTCTCCAAAAGCATTAGATTTAGCAAACTCCACAACCTCAAATGCGTGATTTTCTAGCACTACATTATTTATATCTGGTCTTACCTTCTTTGTTTTCTTTAATATTGGTTGTTCGCCTTTGTAATATCTCCATAAATAATCTATTTCACTTGCATTTTGCTCGTGTATTCTTAATACAGAAGGCAATATTTCAAGTATATTTTGGGCTGTAAGTTCGTTTTTCTTTAAAGATGAATAAATTACACTTCTACCAAAGAAAACTTGTTGTGGCTCTTCCTTAGGTGTTACAGTAGGTGTTTCAGTTGGTATGCTTACATCTGGATTATTTAATACATCTTGTTCTTCTTTTTTATTCTCGTTTTCTTCCCTTTACACCACACCTTCTGTCTTTAGACCTTTTTCAATTCCTTCCATAAATGCTTTACCTAAATTGATAAAATATTTACTTTCTCCTAGTTTTATCCTATTTTTGCAATATTCATTAAAGTTTTTATTTTTTATATTTAATAATGCTTTTATCTTGTTTGAATAATAATATCCTTTTTTCTTATATATTATAAAACCACTTAAAGATATAGTTTTTACCATTCTTCTATCTCCTCCATTTATATTTGAGAGGTCTTTCGACCCCTTGTGAATAATGGAGGAATTAGAATATAGATACTTTCCCTCCATAAATTTACGTATCTCTTTCCCATTGTTCTTTCACATAAAAAACAATTCTCCTATATAGTATTATAATATAGTTTTTTAATTTCTTAGCATTTTTCCGTTTTATGTAATCTAGCATATATTTTTGATTAAGTTTTGGCATATCTGATTGATATTCATAAGAGAATTTATCACATTCATATACATTAATAAATATATCTCCCCAACTATCTTTTTCCATTTTTACTTTTGTCATATATTCTTGTTTAAAATTGCCATACCTGTATTTAAAGCATTCTTGCCAGTGTTCGCATTTCCAACAAATATTCTTCCTTATACCACCTCTAAATATCTTTCATAGTAAATATATGTGAGTTATCTAATATTGCTTCGTATAGACCTACTGCTAGTAATTCTATTGTATGCTCATCTTTATTTAATTCAGTCAAATTATACTTATCTGCTATACAATGCAATAATTCGTGTATAAATGTTTGATTTTGATGACTTTGTGGATATTTGCTTGCTATTGTTATTTTATCTTTTTCATAATCTGTTGTACCATAATACACACCAGCCACTTCAATTATTTCTTCTTTCTTTACTATTTCATATTCTTTATAACCTATTTTTACTTTATTATTTTTCATTGTTTTCTCCATTTTTCATTTTTAATATTATATAACTTAATAATTTACATATAAAATCATTCTGTGTTATTATCATAGTCAAGAATTGATTTTTTGTTTCTTCGTTAAATAAATTGCATTTTGCCATATAATTATCAAAATCTTTCCTTATTTCAAAATAACATTCAATATCCTTGTTTAGTTTTTCTTCAATTTCTTCATTACTTCTTTTCATATCTACACTCCTAACAATCTTCTATTTACTGGTTTTGGTTTATTTGGTTTTCCTCTTTCAAGTATTATCTCTGTTACAAATAATGTTGCACTATCTGGTGCGTCATCATTTCTATTGGGATAATCAAAACTGTATGTAGTTAAGTTTTTCATAAACCTACCATAATCACTATTGGGCTTATAATCTTTTTTGTATTTAAAATATAGCATTTTTCTAATTGTACCTTGATTTTGGTTTATTCTTCTTTCTTTTACTACTGTACTGTATTTTTCTGTAATGTTACAATAAAATATACCTCTTTTTTCTAGCATTTCATCTAGTAATGTTTTCAATGAAGTATCTGTATTATTCTCTATTACAAGCCAAGTAATATGATGTTCTTCTATCTTTGCAACTATTTCGTCGTATAAATCTGTAATTCCTTTTTTCTTGAAAATACAATCTATCATATAGTAATTTCTTCCATCTGTTTTACATATAGGCATTGATATATTGTCTCGTCCTTTTCTTGTTGTATCTAATACGGCTAATGAATAATTGCTATATGCTGGTGTTCCATCTTCATTTACAGGAAGTCTCTCAAAGTGATTTAGTAATTCATCTGCAAAATCAAGTCCTTCTGCTGGTATTGGGTCTTGTTGATATACACAAGCCCATTGAAAATCATCTGTTACATCTCTTAACTGTCTTGCTTCTTCTGTTGTCATTACTGCTTCACAAGTAGTTTCATCATTTTCATCTAGTAAAGGTACTCTTATTACTACTGTTGAACCGTCTTTACTTTCCCATACATACTTAAATTGTTTACTTGGTACTAACTCTGATATGGCTTCTCTATCTTGTATAATTCTGTTTAGTATATCTTCTGGCGACCACATTGTACCTGCAAATACAAATTTTGTGCTATCTCCATCACGTCTGTTTATCCAGTTTCCAGTCCATTTATTGTACAAATCTTGATGTATTTTGCTATCTGTTGCTTCTTCTGCACCTTTGGTCATATCATCAAATATCATTGCTTTATTGGCTCTTTTACCAGTAACCTGTCCGTCTCTTGAAACTGCTATATGTGAGGCTGGTACGCTACTACCTTTTAATTTCCAGTTATAAACTTCACTACTAGCAAATGGTTTATTGCCATATTGTTGATATTCTGGGAATACATCTCTATATCTCTTATCTAATATGATTTCTTTAATACTTCTACTAAAACCTGTAACTAAGTCATCAGAGTAAGACATTCTTATTATTGAATAATCTCTATTTACTCCATACAACCAAGCTGACCAATATGTAAGAGTAACTGATTTACCTGTACTAGGTGGATAAGAAGCCACTATATACTTTAATTTCTCTGAAAAGGTAATTTTATTTAAGTAAAACAAAAATGGCTTTAAAACGCATTTACGCCCGTTCTAGCACCCTTTTAGTATTGTTCATTTCCATATATTCAAAAAAGTGTTCTAATGACCTTCTTCCTGCAAATGCCATACACTTTAAATATAATTTATAATATTCTATTCTATTTTTTTCTTCTTCACATTTTTCCATTCTATGTAATGTCGCTGGTAGTAAAAATGTAATTGCATATCTACAAGCATTTAGTTCTATTTCTTGCCTATTCTTTGCATTTTTACCACTATCAAAATACTCTAATAATAACTGATACAATGCTTCACACATTGTCAAATATGAGTATTCATCTGGTACTTTACCTTTTAATGCTGTTATTATTTCTTTTATTGTTTTTTCATAATCTTGCCTTTATATCACCTCTAATTAGCCTTTTCCCAGTCTGTTCTCCATATATAAGCATTATTCCAGCCCATATCTGTTTGTACAAATTCTTTTCCATCATAAGTATGTACCCAAATATCTGCTCCATTTTTAAACCAATAACCATTCCATTCTGGTACTTTAATTTTTCCACCATTTCTCATTATTTCTAATGCTTCTCCAAATTTCATATATTACCTCCTATACTCTTATTTCTACTACTTCAAAATAATTATTTAACTCTTTATAATTTTGTAATAGTCCTATTAGTTTTTTATCTCCTTCTTCAAATAGTCTTTCATTATAAGTTGAATTTTCTAAATATTCAAACTCTGCATAAAATATTATTCCTTCCTTTAATACAATTTTGTTTTTATATCTATACATATATGGTGCATTATCTATCATATATGTTTTATTAAATATATTTAATTTTCTTTTAATATAGTCAGGTTTTAGTTTTTTCAGTTCTTGTAATTTTCTAAACCAATAAGGTCTTGAAATGTCATAGCCTAGTCTAACTGCATAAACTACTTCTCCTGTTTCTTTGTTTTTCCATATTCCACTCATTACATCACACTCTTATTTCTAAATTTACTTTTGTCTGTGTTTCGTAAGTATCTTTGCTAACCAAATCTATATCTTCGTTTATTTCTACATTAAAATCTTTGATTTTGTAATCTCTTACAAAAGATGTTATTTTTTCTTTTAATTCTTGTAATCTTTGTTCCATAAATTAGTCCTCTTTCAATTCTACAAATTCTTCTTCGTATTCTTCTTTGGTTATATATTTTAATGTTGATTTTTCTTGATTTACTAATATGTAATGATTTTCTTTTACTTTAATTTCTCTGTCATCTATATTTAAAAATACTGTTATACATCTGCCCCATCTTTCTTCTGTTTCTTTTAATGTATAATCTTTTTCATCTAGCAATTTCCCTATTTCTACGTAAAATTGTGCACTTTCTACTACTTCTATAACCTTATATTCTATTGATTTACTTATTACTTTCATTTACTTTAATTCCTCCAATCTTCTCATATATCTATCATTTGTTGGAAAGCCTACTAGTTCTACTAAACTATACTTTGGTAAGTCTAGTGCTATTTCTATTTTTCTTGCCATTACTGTTGTTATACTCATTTGCCCATTTAACATTTCTGATATTTTGTTTTTGTACATTGTTCCATTTGCTAAATGTAACTCATTTATTCTATTTACTAAATCTTGTTGTGTCATATTCTTTTTTTGTAATATTAGTTTTATATATGTTCCTATTTGCATATTACAACTTCCTTCCGACATTGAGGACAATAGTTTATTTCTATACTATCGTAACCAATTTTATCAATCAAATCATACTCCGCTTTTATTGTATATTTATTGCTATATCTATAAAGAAATAATAAATTAGCTTTATTGATACCTATATCTATTTTCTTGTTATGTCTAAGATTACAATATTCGCACATAATATTTCTCCTAACTCTTCAAT
>CANOPV010000011.1 GCA_947568605.1 uncultured Clostridium sp. | reverse complement strand
AAAAAAATATAAAAATCCACGAAAATGTGTCTAAAAACTTGACATAGATCCAAATCGCCATTTTTATCAAATATAACTTTGTTTATTTGTGGTTGTTGTAATTTTTCTTCTCTACGATTCTTTTTTTCATTTTCAAATCTTTTATCCTTATGTAATATTTCACTAATTGAATATCTACTTATACCTGTTTTCTCACTTATTTGTTGCATTGTATTTTTATCTGTAAAATACAAATCTAATATATTGTTTTTTATTTCTTCATTTATTACAAAATTAGACACATTATTTCTCCTTATCAATAATTTTCTTTATCTTATCATAAAAATTCGTTTAAGTCCAATATGAAAAAAGATAAGGTTGAAATTATCTTTCTAATACCTCATCTTTTTTTAATACTGAAAAACTATTCCTTATATTCTCATATAATAATTTTCCATAATCTCTATTGCTAAATTCTTTAATTGATAATTGATATAATTTATTATTAGATTCACAATATATTTCTTCAACTTGTCTACATTGTTCTTCGTCAATATCTACAATTTGACTATTGTTAAAATCTAAACGTATCCCCTGTATCTCTACTAATTTATCATTTATATAATCCTTTTTAACACAAAACCCACATTGTGTTGTTTTATCAAATACTTTAATTATTTTACCTGTATAAATATAAAATGATGGCTCTTTTGTTTTTAATAATTCATTTGTTTTCTCATTTTCAATATCTCTATATTTCTCTATGTCTTCTTTTATCTTTTTTAGCAAAACTACAGAATAAGAATCGTGGTATTGTTCAGAAGTATTTATATAATTTTGTATTAAATCTTCAATTTTTGTTATTCCTGTATGTAAAAATGCTTTGCCTACTATTAATAACTCTTGATTTCTTTTATCTTCTTCCTCCACCACATTACCTCTCTTTTTATCTTGATATTTCTTAAACTTCTAATTCTTCATCTTCTTGCTTTAAATTTTCATATTCATAAGGATTTAGTAATCCTTGTTTATAACTATCTACATACTCTTTAAGTTCAATTTCACTTAAATTACATATATGTTTTAACCAATTATTTGCTGTAATAGAAGCTAACCCTGTTCCAGTATTAACATTTTTCAATACTGCAACATCATCTTTAAAAATTTTATAGTTAGACCTGTCTTTTACAGTTTCCAATTGTTTATCTATTAGCTGATAAAATTTATGAAATTCTAATCCTAAAGTTTTATCTTTAATATTTTTAGTTATTTCATTATATTCCTTCCTTTTCTCTTCAATTTTAACTTTTGCCATATTCCACTCTTTTCTATTTATCAATTCTACTATTTCTTTTATATCTTGTAATAACTTAGTATCAAAAATTCTATAATTAAAAATTGAATAAGATGGAGATGTTGTTCCTATAAAATCTGTAAAATCTCCTTCTGATTCACTATTATCAAATATTTCCTTTAAATCTTTTTTTATTAATTGCTTTTTTTCTGATATATCCTGAAGCATATCAAACGGATTATCGTATGCCCCGTAAAAAATTGTATATTTTCCATCACTAACTTTAAGCACATTGATTGTCCTTTCATACTCCTTTTCTCCTATATACACTTTATTTCTTATATAGATTTCTTTCCCATCTTTTATCATTACAACAGGACGGATATTTGTATCTTCAAACCTAAAAGGCTCTTTTTCTATAATTTCAATCATTTTTTTCCTCCATAAAAATTGTTTTATATATTCTCTTACTGGCTAAGTTATAGTAATTTTTATTTATTTCAATTCCTATAAAATTTCTTGTAGTATTTAAGCAAGCAATAGCTGTTGTTCCTGATCCCATACAATTATCTAAAACTGTTTCTCCTGGATTGGTATATGTTTTTATCAAATATTTTATAAGCTCAACTGGTTTCTCTGTAGGGTGTATTGTTTTTGAAGGGTGTACCTTTTGAATCGAAATAATAGATGTAGGATATTTATTGGTATTTCCCTTTCTATAATCTTCTAACTTATTAAATTTTCCATAATTTTGATTTTTTATATTAGCTGTTTTATATTTGTTACCTTTTCCGTGTAATGGTTGTCCTTGTATAAATATTGGATTATATGTAGGTTGTTTTTTATAAAATACAGCTATTTGTTCGTGCTTTCTTAAAGGTTGTCTATTACTATTTAAAAATCCTGTTGTTAGTTGTTTATCCCATACTAAATCGTAGCGAAAATGCCTTCTGTTGCTATTTACTAAATCAATATAAAAACTACCTTGACTAAATAAAATAATAGCTCCATTTTCCTTTATAATTCGATTATATTGTTTCCAAAGTTCTTCAAAAGGTATTATCTTATCCCATTCATTTTTTGTCTTTTGAAAAGGCAAATCGCATAAAATTAAATCAATTGAATTATCTTCAATATCATTCATTAATTTTATGCAATCCCCTAATTTTAAATCTATATTCATTTATTTTATTTCTCCTATTCTATTTCTTGCTCCTCCTCTTGTTTTTTGCTCATTTCTAATTTTTCATCTTTTATAAATTGTTGTTCCATTCCGTGTAAAACTTGTTGTGTTCTTAATTCATCATCTAAAATATAACTTATCATCATTCCAATATCATCATAAATTTTTTCAAAATTAGTTTTTATATTTTTAATATCAAAATAATAACTCAAAAAAACATCTTCTTTATATGTATTCTTTTTAATTATTGGATATACAGAAACAATTATATCTGGATTATCTTTGTTATATTGAACAAATAAAGGTCTTTCTCTATCTTCTTTACTTAATTCTTTATTCAACATTTCTTCATACAGTTGTTTCTTTTCTTCAATTGATAGACTATTATTCTCTGTAATTGATTCAAGTGAATAAAATAATTTGCTTACATCTTTAAAATTCTTGTTAGGTAAAGTTTCCATTTTATAATGTAGTTCTAATTCTGATGGAATAATTTCAAGTTTCCTTCCATCAATTCCATTATTTAATATCTGATTTATTTTATTCTCGTATTTTTTATAAACACCAAGTGAGCCTAACACTCTATAATCATCATAGTAATTTTGGAGTTCAACAGATGTTTTTTCTCCAAAACCTAATTTAGCAAGTCTGTGAGAGCTATTTGTAAAATGTAACATACCTGAAACAATATCAAATATTAATGCACTATATTTTTCTTCAAAGCTTTCCTTTTTCTTATAAAGTTCTACATTATCAAAAGTAATAGGATAACTTCTCATATCTGCAATATCTGCAGTCATTATATTATTTTTTCTATCCATTCTTAGATTTTTTATATAATCAGATCCCATTTACTCCTCCTAGTTATTCAACCTCTATATTTTCTTCGCCTTGTTCTAATCTGTTGTATTTTTCTTCAAAATGTTCAAGTTTTTCTTTCATTTTTTCTATTAGCTCTTCTTTAGACATAATTCCATTCATATCAAATACTTCATATTCATAAGTTTCCATTTCTTTTGAAGTTTTATTGTAAAAGTTGTATATAATTTCTATATTATTATCGTATTTTACTAAAAAAGCTTCTTTACTAACATCAGAATTAGTTATCGTTGCAATTTCTAATCCTTCTCGAATACTTGCAAAATCCTGACTATATTCACAAATTTCTTTTAATTTAGAAAAGCAAAACTCGTTATCAAATACAAAAATATATCCATTATCTAAAACTACATTTTTGCAATCTTCTTCTATTTCACTTAATTCTGACAAGTATTTTCTTACTTCTTCTTGAGTTTCTTCATCTACAAAATCATCTATTATTTCTTTGTCTGTATAGAAATAATCATTTCTTAAAATATCTACAATTTCTTTTGGAGAACAATTTTCCCAAATCATAGTATACCTGTCTTGTGCCATCTGCTCTTTTCTTTCTTCTAATCTTTTATAATCTTTATTTTGTTCAAGTAATTCCAAATATTCATCACTTGATATTTGATATTCTTTAATCAATTCAAAAGCTTTATCATTTACTCTACTTATTATACTGTCTTTAATATCCTTAGTTTTTTTATTTTTAAAATCAATATCTAATATTTTTTTGCATATTAAATCTAACTCTATTAAATCTTCTTTTGCCTTCATTCTGTCAATTTGATTTCTAACATCTTCACTTTCTATGCCTAACACCTTTGCATTTATAAGTTTTGCTAGTGGAACAGCTAAATGTCTTAAATATGCTTTTATATCTCTATTTTCATAATCAAGTTTTATAAGCATTGTTTTAATTCCATTTTTCTCTTTATCTGTTGCAGTTTTTATTTGATCTATTACACTTTCATAATCAAATAAATGTCCTACTTTATCAGTTTCAACTGTAAAAGTTTCACTTAATTTAATACCTTTTCTCTTTATAAATTCATCTAACCAATTATTAAAATCATTTTCTTTATTCATTTGTATCTCCCTATTGTTCAATTTCTTCTTTTTCTTCTAGTTTAATATCATAATCAAATGCAATACCTTCGACTTGTTGAATTAGTTCGTCCAGAATCACATTAAATCTTGATGTTTTTTCAAGATTATTAAATTTTATTGTTTCTATATCTTCCAATAAGCAATCTCTTAAATCAGAATTATAATATCTGTTATCCATTTCAATTCTATAAGCAATATTTTCAAGTGTATCTAAATCATATTCATTAAGCTTATTTAGTTCATCTATTAATGTTTGTGTATCAGTTATTTTTTCATATTTACTCAATACATCTTTTTGTTTTATTTCATTTCTAAAATCTTTAAGTTGTTCTATAAAACTATCTATTTCATCTAAATTATAATTACATACTTTTAATATTTGAATATTGATTCCACTAAATTTTTTATTTTTTACTTTTGCTGTCATTCTTGTTCCAACTCCTCTTCTTTTGCTAATAAATCTTGTATACTTTTTCCTTCAATAGTTTTTACATACTCTTCTAATGATTTCTTTAACATTTCTTTTTCCTCTGATTTAGGTAAATATATATAATACTGTCTATCATCATCAGTAACAGCTACAATTGTCATTTCGCAACTATCATTTTTACTATCATAATTCAAATAAGCGTCATAATAGTCTTCATCATAATTTAATT
This sequence comes from uncultured Clostridium sp., assembly GCA_947568605.1. GTDB lineage: Bacteria > Bacillota > Clostridia > TANB77 > CAG-508 > CANRES01. The sequence goes on along the minus strand of CANOPV010000011.1, from coordinate 6,404 downwards.
CTTTTAATCCAAAGTTTTTTTCTATCTGACCTGCGTCTAAAGTTGTTAGTGCATTTATAACTCCATTTTCAATTAAAATACCATCTTCAAAAAATATTTCTTTTTCATTAATCCTTTTATTAGAATTTATTTTAGTAAATTGTTCTATATTTGGTATATAATCTATACTTTTATAATCGTTTCTTTCACATATTCCTAAAATTTCATTATTACATAACTTTTCAAGATTCGTTCTTCTTAGTATTGAATTATATGAATCTAGCAAATTAATTAATTCTATTCCTTTACATACAGTTTGTAAATTGTAACTTTTTTCTAAATTATTTAAGTCAAGAGAGTACGAACATATAAATTGACTATTTTCACTATTAAATATGGCTATTTTAAATTTTGAACAATCTGTTCCATCATTAATCATATCTTTGCCTTCAGCCAAAACCTTTTGTAAATTTTCTTCATTCAATTTACCTTTTCTTATATATTTAAGTCCAAAATCATTCCCTGCTTCTAAAGCATAAACAATCATATAAGTATTATTTACATCTTTAACTTCACTATAATAATCTTTTAATAATATTTTTCCAATATCTTCATTAATATATTGAATGAATTGGTCTATTTTTATAGTTTCTTTAAGATTCAATATAAATAATTCATCTGCTGAAACTTCACTTATATTATTAGGATAAATATATACATCACTTCTATCAATTTTATATTGATTATTTTGAGAATCTTCTGTAATTGTAACTAATAAAGATTTATAGTTTAAATCAAAATAATTGTGTGAATAAACTCCACGATTATCAAATTCTCCATTATGTCCTCTTAATTTTTCATATAAGTCTTTAAACGTAGTACCTTTTATTTTTTCTTCATTTATTAATTTCTGCAACTCATCACATTCTTCTATTGCCATTTTTATTGCTTTAAAAATATCTTCTTCACTTATATTTAATTCTTTTATAAATTCTTTGTCTTCAATTACTTCTAATATTTTCTCTTCATTATTCATTTATTTCCACTTCTTCCTCTTTTGTTCTCTCATACTCATCTAGTTTACTTTTAAATTCTTTTGCCTGGTTTATTATTCCTATTTTATTTTCTTTACTTATTTCATCACTATTTTCTGTAAAATTAATAACTTCATCTAAATAATCTTTAATTTCTTCAATCTTCCCATAACAAAATGAATCTATATATTCTGTATGTTCATATAAGCCATTTTCTATATACCAATCATAATATTTTAGATATATAGAAACTCCTAATTCTCCCATTTCCTTTTGAATCTGTTCTATATTTTCATCTCCAATTGTTACTGGTATTCCATATTCATTGAATAATTTATTTTCTAATTGTTTTATAACATTTTTTGGATAACATCTGTATGTAATAAAAAAATTATCTATTTTATCCTCATCTACTTCTAATTCAAATGTTTTTGCTTCTTTATCATAATTTAATTGAGGATATTTTTGAATTGTTTCTTCCTCTAGTTCAAGAGAAGCCTTGTCAACTGTAAACATAGTATACTCGCCTAATAATTCTTTATATTTGTTTTCAAAATTGTTTCTAGCAATTATTTGCATTGCATATAATTTTTCACTATTCAAAGCATTATTATTGGTATCATAATTAATTTTAGTCATTATATATTTGTTCAATTCTTCATCAGTTGTGCATATAGAATATAAATAAGCTAAACCATCATAAATATTTTTTCCTTCTTGATGAATATATGTATACATTTCTCGAATATTATCCTTTGAAAAATTAAATAAAACTTTTCTATTAGTGGTATGTTCTTCATTTTCTATATTTTCTTCATCTTTTATAGAAAAATCTTTATATTCCCAAAATTCAAATCCATACGCATTATTTACAAAGGTTTCTATTATATTTCCTTGTGATTCTAATATTTTATATGCTTTATCATAATCTTCTCTTGTTTTAAATGTATACACATATTTATTTAAACCAAACATAGCTTTCGATATATACTCAAATTCTTCTTCATCATTATATATTCTCTCTTCTAATTCTTTTGAATATCCTTTATTTTTCATATAATAATTTCCTCCAAATTATTATTTATCCTATAATTCATTTTCTTCTGTTTCTTTTGCAGATTCATCAAATTCTTTTGCAATTAACTTTTCTTGATACATATTTATAGCTTGCTCTGTTAATTGTTGTCTTAATTCAGAATTTGTAGGATAGAACATATCTTTATATTCATCATCTTTTGTTTTTCGATTAGGAAATTGTAAATATAATTTTCCATCATTACTTTCATTTAATCTAATATCTTTCAAATAGATTCCATTAGTTTCTAAGACCACCATAGCTTTTGTATTTTTTTATTGATCATTTAAAGGATTTGCTTGTGTTACAGTTACACCTTTTTTATTATCTACTTCTATATCAGCAACTTCAAATTCGCCTTTTTCTTTTTTCTCTTTATAAGCGTTAATTAGCGTATCGCTAATTTTCTTAAATACATCATTATCTGCAAACATTAATCTAGTTGTAATTAATTCATCAGTAGACCTTTTCTTAAATTTTCTTTCTGGAAATTGCAAATACAAATTACCATTTTCACTTTCATTAACCCTTATTCCGTCAATTCTCATTCCTTCAACCTCTAATGAAGCAATTGCCTTTATTTCTATTTCTTCATTTTTTACTAGCCCTAATGACTTTACTTGAATACTCATACTTTTACCTCCTAAAATTAATAAAAAAGAGAAAAGGATTATTTCCCTTTCTCTAATTTCTTCATAATATAATATTAACACTTAAAAAACTTATTGTATACTGCATAATTTTGCAATGTTTTTGCAAAATTTTATGTCTATTTATATTTATTTGATAAAAACTTAGCTGAATTTATTGCAAAATCTAAAAATACAGCTTCTCCTTTTTCATCAACTGTTCCTAAGATATTTTTTAACTCTTCAAATTTAGTTTCATTCTTTATCTTTACATCTTTAACATTGTCTAATACAAAATAATCTAAACTTGTCTTTAAAACAATAGATATTTTTATTATTGTTTCTAAACTCATTTTTCTTCTGCCATTTTCTATGTCTGATATAAAAGAAGCTGATACATTAATATCATTCGCTAAATTTTCCTGCGTTATTTTCAAAAAGTTTCTTCTTTCTCGTATTTTATTACCTACTTTCTCATAATTTACTGTTACTTCCATAATATCAACCTTTCTTATATTTAATAACAGTATATTATTTTTCGACAAATTTTTTAATAATCTGTTAGCCATAAATGCTCGCTAATAGTTATTGCTATATTTCACTTTCTTGTTTCTCATAAAGTTTTTGCCTATATTCATTAACCAATTTTAAATACTTTTCTTCACAATCTTCTATTTGTTTGTAATTTTTTTCGACAAACTTACTTCTTCTTTCCTTATCTGTCATTGCTTCAATTTCTTGTTTTATATCATTATTATCTACTCCATAAAATGCTGTAAATACACCACATAATCCCCAATATCTATCTTCATATTCTTTCATTCTTAAATCAATATATTTTATCTTTGAATCCAATAATTCAGAGATAATAAAGTTATTAGGATATTTTTCTTTTAGAAATATAATTCCTGATTGATTTTGAGAATTTAAAGTCAATTCATAATAATGAAAAACGTCTTTTGTTAAAAGATCATATTTTTCAAAAAATTTTTCTTTTTGTTCCTCTGTAATATCGGTAATTTGGTTTACTTCTAATAATTCATCTAGTAATTGCTTATAAAATTTAATATTCATTTGTGAATCTCCTTTCTGATTAGGTATCGTGATAATTTTCAATTACCTCCATTATACTGTCAAAGCTTCACTAATTTCATCTTTTTCGTTTTCTTTGACTTCTATTATTTCATCAAGAATATTTATACAATTTACAAATTTTTCATATAATTTATCTGTTATTTGCTCAACTATTTGCTCATAACTTTTGTTTCTAAAATCTATATTTAATAAAGTAAACATATTATTATTTAATGCCATTATTTTTTCTACATTATCTCTATTTAAAACATTGAAAATATCTTGATTTAACATTTCATTTGCATAACTTTCTTCTGTTCCTGAAAAAATATCTTCTTCATCATTTTCTAAGTTTTCTTCATACATTTCTAATACATTATCTAGTTCTCTTTTTATAGAATCAGGTACTTTTAATTTAGGATTAAAAAACTCTCGTACTTTTAAATCAACATAGTTATGTAATTTTTCACTATATTTATCATATTCTTGCTTACATTGTTTTTTTTCTTCATTTTCTTCTTTAAAATCCCATAATTTATATTCTAATTTATCAGCTTCATTTTTCATATTTCTGTATTGTTTATCTTCAAATAGACTATCAGTAATACGTTCAAGCTGTTTAACTAATTTGTTTCCACCTTTTTGAAAATGTAAATATCCACTTAAGCCACCTTCTACTAAAGAAACATATAACCCCATTAGTCCTTTTTCATTATAAATTCTTGTTAGTCCAGGATTTTCCATACTTATAAAGTCTTTTGGATATACATTATTACTATCCATTCGTGAAAAAACTCTATCTTTTTTTATTACTATGCTTTTTACTATTTCGTAGCTCATATTTGTTTATCCTCCTCATTTTGAGATTTTTCTAATTCATAGTTTTTAACTTTTTCAATCATTTTTACATTATCGTTATATAAGTCAATAACTATATTTCTTAATTCTCTATAAGCTTGACTTCCACCTGTACTCATTCTTTGCGTATCAAAATCCAATACAAATAAACAGTCTTGTATTCTTTCTTTTAAATTTTTTTCATTAGTTTCTTTTTCCATAATATCCTCCCTTTTTATATACTTTCTGATTCTTCTTCATCTAAAAAATATTCATTGTCTAATGCGTCAATTGAATCCATTGTCAATGTTTCAACAGATTGCCAATTTAAGTCATTAAATATAGTTGCTACAAAATCTTTAAGCTTATATTTTTTTTCATCTACGCCTGACTTTTCATAAGCTTCTTTTACTTTTTCATATATTGTTTGATATGTTTCATAGTCTTCTCCTGGTTTGCTTTTCTTGTTTATTTTGTCTGCTTGTCCTTCTGAAATATAACAGATTCCATCTTGTCTATAAAAATTACAAATACTTTTATAAATATACCCTTCTTGATAATATTCTTTTTTTACTGTTCCATCTTCTAAAATTTCGCCAATCTTATTTTCTGGAATATCTAAATAACTTTTATGATACAATTTGTATGATTCTTTTTTATCTGGACTTACAAGGCTTGAATTTTTTACTCCAAAATCAGCTATAAATTTTATACATTCATTATAATCATTTGACTTAAATAGAATCTTCTTTTCTAAATCTCTTCCTTGATCTGTAAAATGTTCTTTAATATAATCATCATAACAATAACCAGTCCTATTTAAAGCTCTATTTATGGTAGCTTTTGTTATTTTATCCCATTTTTCTCCAAACGAGTAACATTGTCCATAAATATTTAGACAGTCTATCCTACTTCTATTTTTCTCCGTATCTATTGTTAAAATATGAGAACCTATTAAAAAATCATATATATAAAATCTAAATTCATTTTTCATATTTTCTATTCCACCTTATCCTATCTTTCATTTACAGTTCTTTTTTTATTTCTTGTTCTCTATCATATCTGTTCAAATCACTAGCAATAATCATATCTTTTGAAGCTCCTACAATTAAATTACCTTCTTTATCTAAATTTTTTGTTATATCAATTTTATTTGATTCACAAAACTTTTTTACATCATCTAATGATTGTACTTTTGCAACTAATTTTGGATCTAATATTTCAAAATCACAATTAAAACAGCAGTCGCCTATTAAGTCTACATCTAAATTAGATTGAATTTTATAGTCTTCTACTAATAAATATTGGTTTTGATATATATGATTATGATTATCTAAATCACATTTGATTATATATTTATAATCCTGCATTTGAATTTTTGTATTTTCGCTACTATTTTCTACTACTTCATATTTTTCAATATCTGTAATTACACACGAATCTCCTCTTTCATTCATATATACTGGTAAAAAAGCGTTCTCATATATTCCATCATTTACTTTGGTAAAAATATATCCATCATATGACTTTATTTTTTTTGGAAAAATATCAGTTCCATCATATTTATAAAATTTATCTTCTTGCATTTGCTTATTTTTAAATATTCTCTCTATTTTTGGAGATTTACCACTCTCATCAAGTAATCTAACTTTAAAATCTACTGTGTTATAGAAATCTTTCATATATTCTGGTAATATTTGTTGTTCTATAATCTCATAAAATTTTTCTACGTCCATATCAGATAGCTTATTAGGTACAGTTACATCTATTGTAAAA